>CACZPF010000129.1 GCA_902782975.1 uncultured Lachnospiraceae bacterium | reverse complement strand
GCTTTTCCATGTTCAGGTTTTTACGGAATATCTCCGTCAGTCTGCTGCCGAAATCCGCATCGACCTTCTCTTCGTCCCGGAGTTCTTCTGTCAGATCCGCATCGATTCTGAGGAAACGGACTTCCTGGTTCTTCTGCTCCAGATGAGAAATAAACGGCTGGTCAATATTATGTTTAAGGATGACTGCATCCTTTCCAGCTTCACGGAACATGTTAATATACTGGCTCTGAAGTACCTCATCTGTCACATAAAAGATCGTTGTCTTCTCCGGTTCTTTATCCTCTTCTTTCTTCTCCGGTTCCGCGGACGCATTCTCTTCTGCTGTCTGATCCTCTTTGGCGATATCCTGTCCGCCTTCCTGCTTTCTGTTCTCTTCAATGCAGTCTTTAAGGGTCAGATATTTCCCGTCCAGGTTTTTAAAGAGGACATAGTCTGAAACTTTTTCTGCAAATTTGTCATCTCTGATGCAGCCGAATTTAATGAACGGACTGATATCATCCCAGTATTTCTCATAAGATTCCCGGTCCGTCTTGCACATACCGGTCAGTTTGTCAGCCACCTTTTTGGTGATATATTCTGAAATCTTCTGGACGAATCCGTCATTCTGCAGGGCAGATCTGGAGACATTCAGCGGAAGGTCCGGACAGTCGATCACGCCCTTCAGAAGAAGCAGGAATTCCGGAATAACTTCTTTAATATTATCCGCAATAAATACCTGATTGTTATACAGCTTGATCGTTCCCTCTATGGTATCATATTCGGTGTTGATCTTCGGGAAATACAGGATTCCCTTCAGATTAAAAGGATAATCCATGTTCAGATGGATCCAGAACAGGGGCTCTTTATAATCCATGAACACTTTACGATAGAAGGATCTGTACTCTTCATCCGTACAGTCATTGGGATGCTTTGCCCAGAGCGGATGTGTATCGCTTAAAGATACCGGACGTTTGTTGATCTTTACTCTTTCTCGCGCGGGTGATACTTCGACGACCTCTTTTTCGCCGTTTTCATTTTCTTTTTCTTCGGTTTTTGCATCTTCGTGAATACGTTCTACAATGACATCATCCTCTTTAAGGTCCGCTTCGTCGATCGTCTCGTATTCCTGAGGTGCATTGGCTTTGGAAAGGAAAATCTCTACCGGCATAAAGGAACAGTACTTCTCGATGACTTCCCGCATCCGGTATTCATTAGAAAATTCTACGCTTCCTTCGTTGAGGAAAAGGGTGATTTCTGTTCCGGTCTCGATCCGGTCGCCTTCCTGGATCTCATATTCTGTGCCGCCGTCACAGGTCCAGTGTACAGGCTTTGCCCCTTCCTTATAAGACAGAGTATCGATATGAACTTCATCTGCCACCATGAAGGCAGAATAGAATCCCAGGCCGAAATGGCCGATCATCTGGTCGTCCGTTGTTTTATCTTTATATTTTTCCAGGAATTCAGTTGCCCCGGAAAAAGCAATCTGCGTAATATATTCTTCTACCTCGTCCGCCGTCATGCCGAGCCCGTTATCAATGAACTTCAGCGTCTTTTCTTCGGGGTTTACGACGACATGAATCGAAGGTTTATAATTATCCGGCAGAGTATAGTCGCCCATAACATTCAGTTTCTTTAATTTCGTGATGGCATCACATCCATTGGAGATCATTTCCCTTACAAAGATGTCATGATCGGAATAAAGCCACTTTTTAATGATGGGGAAGATATTTTCACTGTTTATGGAAAGGTTTCCACGTTTTGCTGCCATATTATTCGCTCTCCTTTTTGCTTCTTGTACCGTTTTACGGTTTTCGTATGTTGTATAGTGTAATACCGGGCGATAAAAATGTCAAGAGATTTTTGGCACTCATTTTTGTCGAGTGCTAACAAAACATTTTGGAATGTTTTGCCCGGCGCACGCCGCAAATGAAAAAAGCCTGGGAAAGCAGCCTCCAATTAAGCGCTGCTTTTCCAGGCTTTTTTTCAAAATCATATTTTCCCGTCCTCTGACAAACAGCCTGCCTTTTGTGGAACCCGGATGTCGGTTCGGAGCGTTTTCAGTGATTATTTTCTTTTGCGCCGGACGAAAATAATAATCAGAATAAGTACCAGTGCGGCGGCAAGTGCGATGATATAAGGAAGGATCCGGGTCGTATCACCGGTCTGTACGGCACGGGGATTCGGTACAGATGTAGGTGTTACATTCTGTGTGCTCCGTACAGTAAAGGATACCTGTTTTACATCCTGTTCACCGGTAGCTGTCCATGCCTGTGTATATTTCTGCTGGGCAAAGGTAACCCGAAGTGTATATTCACCGCTTCGCCCTACGCGGAATGTAGCTGTATATGGGGAACCTTCCCATATTCTGTCTTCGGCTACGCTCCATTTTACAGGAACATAGCGGGTGTCGCCGTTTTTGGGGTCCGTATTGTCCATACCGGCCCCGGATGCCGTGAAGCTGATCTTTGATTCTGTTGTATAGGCAACATCCGGACCGATCCCTGCAATGTAATTATCAGCAGGATCGGCGATGATCGGATTCCGGCCGTTTACCGTGACATTAACGGTGACGAGTGCATTCAGATTATCCGGGTTGGCTATTCCTTCGGGAATCGTAACCTTTCCCCTGACCTGGAAAGTCTGTTCTGAAGTAGAAGAAGCTACATAGGCTGAACCGGATACATCCCAGTTGACAATGGCATTCATATCTCCGTCCGATGTGCTGATGATAACCGTTTCCGGAAGTTTGAGGCCGGCTGCTGTTTTCGGTGATCCGTTGGCTATGCCCGTAATATCTGCGGGATTTTTTACTCCTGTCAGCCGGATCGTATGGTTCGTAACTACAAAGGAAACTGTAACAGCTCCAGAAGCAGCTTCCGTATTCGGAATAGTCACCGTCTCCAGATAATTTCCTGCTGCCAGTCCCATAACCGGGCGGACGGTAAAGTCGACCCGGGCATCCGGCTGCAGTTCCAGTTCTGAAAGACTCCCCACCTCAAAGTTAACACCCTGCGGCTGCTGCAGATGGAGAACTGTATTGCCTGTGTTGTGAACAGATACTTTCTGTAACTCAGGAGCAGATTCGTATCCTTCTTCCTTTACATCGAACACTACTGAACCAGGAGTTACTTCCATCCGATATACTTTCGGCTTCTCGGTAACTGTAAAATGCAGGCTGATCTGGCATAAGGGATCTCGCTCTTCTTCCCCTGCAGGATATACAGAAAGTGTTTCCTGATAAGTCCCCGGCGTCAGCCCGGCCGGCGGAATCACCGTAAAATTCGCTTTTTCACCAGGAGCGAGCCTTGTAACGGTAAGACTCCCCACTTCAAATACAGTTCCCTTGATCTCAGAAAAATCAACAGATATATTTCCATTATTCAGCAGAGTAACAACAACAGGATCCGGCAAATCATAGGACTCCTCCCGTGTCCCGAAGTCGACGACTGCGGGATCAGCCAGAATTTCGATCACCGGAACCGGTGTCTCAGTCGGCAGGGGAGTCGCGGTCGGTTCCGGCTCTTCAGTCGGTTCCGGAGCGGCAGTTGGTTCTGCTTCTTCTGTCGGTTCCGGAGCGGCTGTCAGTTCTGCTTCTTTGGTCGGTTCCGGAGCGGCTGTCGGTTCTGCTTCTTTGGTCGGTTCCGGGGCGGCAGTCGGTTCTGCTTCTTCTGTCGGTTCCGGGGCGGCTGTCGGTTCTGCTTCTTTGCCCGGTTCCGGGGCGGCAGTCGGCTCCGCTTCTTTGGCCGGTCCAGGAGCGGCAGTCGGTTCTGCTTCTTTGGCCGGTTCAGATGCGTCACTCGGTCCCGCCGGTTCAGGGTCCGTGACAGTTTCAGCATCTTTGGAGGGTTCCAGGTTCACAACCGGTTCAGTCGTTTCAGCCGCCTTTACCTCTTCTTTGTTTTCTTCCGCAAAAAACGGCGCAGATTGACCTGTTCCGGGCTCTCCCTCAAGTTCTTTATGATCCCAGGATTCAGTATAGATCTCCTGAAGATTGCCCTCGCTGTCATATCCGTATTCACTGTATGTGACTTTTCCGGAACCGTTTTCAAAAAGATCGGTATCCTGAGATCCTTCTTCCGGCCAGACGGTCCAGCCATCCGCGCTGCCTCCCGCAATCGTGCTAAAGGCGGCATTCCCATCCTCTGAGATCTTTGCTGATCCATCCCAGTCAGAGACATCTGTCCGGGTTTTGTCTGTCCACTCGCGCGGTGCGTATGCTGCAGCATCTGAATGGCCATCTGCTGCTTCTTCATATAAGGCGTCACCCGAAGGTTTGTTATAATAAAATAAACCGGCTGCTGAGGATGCTGGCTTTTCGGATGCCAGCTCGTC
>CACZPF010000128.1 GCA_902782975.1 uncultured Lachnospiraceae bacterium | reverse complement strand
CTGTTTTTTCTTTGCTGTTGACCCTCTGTCCGCAGCAGTTTACTGCTCTTCTCGCTTACTATTCTTCTTTTGTCAATTTCAGAAGTTCTTTATCGATTCTTCCGTCCGCTATGGTTTTTTCGACCCAGAACCGGAGCGAATCTACGGCAACCGAAACACGCATGAGTTTTTTCTGTATATCCACAAAATCCTCATATTCATCCTTGGTGATCTCTCCGTCCACAGTAATCTCGATCAGGCGGTTTTTTTCCTTTTCGAGCGTATTCAGAGAAGCCAGGACTTCCAGGATGATCTGCGAAAGGTCTTTGATCTCTACTTCCGGGATATATTCTTTCCCGATAGGACACTCGTGAGAACAGTAATAATTACGCAGTGTCGGCACCTTGTAGCAGGCAGACATTGCCAGGATCTCATCCGGATGAGGAAGAGACTTACCTGCTTCGATCTTATCGATCCGGTCTGCCGAAACATATACCATCTGCTCGCCGGCTTTTTCTCTGGTCAGCCCTGCTTCTTCACGGCTGAGCTGATAGATGTTTTTATTCTCCCTTGTAGATTTCTTTCCCATCTATTTTTCCTCTTCTATGCGAGTATATACAGACGTATATTCCTGCCTCCGGTGATCTGAATACCGGGTGGAAACACGCGGTTTTACGATTTCCCGTTCATATATTCATAAACCTTAAAAGATGTTTCTGCCATCATGCGTTCTGCGGCAGGTGCGTCCACCTCATTGCAAAGGAAGCAGAGCATAAACGGATTCTTCCCCTCCACAATAGCCACATCGTGTGTAACCCCGTCATTTTCGCCTGTCTTATGCGCTATCACAGGGCGGGGTTTCAGCGGATGCAGATAAAACGGGATCTTGCCGTTCAGTCTCTGATCTTCCAGGATATTCAGCATCTGTCTTGAGGCATCTCTCGACACCAGCTCTCCCTTCCAGATCTTCTCCAGGAGAGATGCCGTATCGGCTGCAGTCGTATAATTATCGATTCCTCTTGACGCCCTGGCCGAATCAAACATTTTTCGCACAAAGCGGGTATCCGTACATCCGAGCCGGTCCCTGATATACGTCTTTATTCTGTCTTCCCCGTAAAAATCATACAGTACATTGCATGCTGTATTATCACTTACAATGATCATCAGCTCCACAAGATCCCTCAGAGAAACTTCTTTTCCGTCATCCAGGTAGTTCAGAACACCACAGGAGGGAACGCAGTCTTCTCTTTTAATAGTCAGCTTATCCGACGGGGAAAAGTCGCCGTCTTCAAATCCCTGAAACATGGCGGCCATCAGATAGAGCTTGATGATGCTTGCCGCCTCATGCCCTTCTTTTTCCCGGAATGCGGCCGATTGTCCCGTTGTAAGATCCTTATAGAAAAAGCTGACATTTCCCGGCAGACTCTGTATCTGCTCCATAAGGATCTGACGGACGACGCCTTCTGAATCCTGAGAAGAAAGATCTGTCCTTTGGTCATCTCGTAAGGCAGACGCTGCATTCTGTCCGCTTCCGTCTGGAACAGACTCTTCGTGCTTCCTGCTCCCAGCAGGATCAAAAACACTTCCAAAAGCGGTGATCTTGTGTGCCAGGTCATCTCTGTACAGCGTATCATGAAGATTCAGGCTGTTGATCGTAACTCCCGGCGTCATTTTGTATCCGGTCGAATGGACATACCTGTCCTCACCGATATAAACCGCCACATGTCCCGGAAAGAAGATGAGATCTCCCTTTTTAAGGTTTTCCCTGCTGATCTCCTTCAGAGGATATTCTTCTTTGATATCTGCATCCCGGTAGATCAGAATACCGTTTTCCATATAGCTCATAAAAGCCAGGCCGGAGCAATCGATTCCAAGGGGGGATTTGCCGCCCCAGCGATACTGAGTCCCCATATAGGAAAGGGCTGTTTTTACAATGTTATCCCGCAGGTTTTTCTCCCACTCTTCGCAGGAAAGCCCGCTTTCCAGGATTTTTTCCTTCTCCTTCTGCATCCGTTCGGCAAAATAATGGCCGTCCGAAGGATCTATCCTGCCGTCTTCTGCCTTGTCGGACTCTTTCTCCTCCAGAAGAAATGTATCGTCATCTTTTCTTTCTGTAAGAGATACGCTCTGAAGATATCCTTCTTTTCCGGAAGCTGTTCTTATGCGGCTCCAGCCTTCTTCCTCATGAGAGAGCAGTTCTACCAGAGAATTCCGAACCAGCTCTTCTACATGATTTCCCTGTACCTTCGGAGTTTTCAGAACATCCTTCAAAGGATAACAGATCCGGAAATACCGTTCCTTATCCTGACGGATCATAAGCTCTTCCCTGCTGATCTCCCTGAGATCCTTTTTCAGTACGTATCCTTTATATCCATAATGCGTTAAAACATATACCCATGCCCCGAAGTCTTCCAGGATCCTGACTGCCCAACCGGAGAAAATATCATCCGAAACCTCAGAACTGTTTTCACCTTCAGGAGACCCTGCCTCCATATAGAGATATGCGTGCATGGATGTTACAACCGCAAACCGACTGTCTGTCATCACTCTTCCACCTTCCGGCAGCACTTCAGTGCATGCTCTCTTCCATTCATCTGTTCACGAAAAAGACCTGACCCCGAATTCCGTATTTCCCGGCCTGCGTCTCTTCATTCTTTAAAATACTGTTTCAAACGAGACCGGCATATCGGTTATGCCGATGCCAGGTGTCTCCGGAAGAAGAATCTTTGCGCCTTCAAAAACCGGGCCGCCTGTATAAGGATCTGTACTGCAAAGGGACGGGCCGTCCAGGTCTGCCATCGTGATACAGCTCCTTGCGCCCATCAGATGAGCAGCCGCGCTGACAGACACCTTGCTCTCCAGCATACAGCCTGCCATACAGGTGATGCCGTTTGCGCGGGCGAGGTCGCAGATCTTCATGGCTGTATAGATGCCGCCTGTTTTCATCAGCTTGATGTTGATCAGATCCGCTGCCTTTTCCTCGATGATCCGCTCTGCATCTTCCAGGGAGAAGACACTCTCATCCGCGAGGATCGGCGTCTTAACATTCTGTGTAACATATTTAAGACCTTTAAAATCATGGCAGGAAACCGGCTGTTCTACCAGTTCTATGTCGAGGAGGGCATCCTCCATTGCTGTAATGGTCCTGACCGCTTCTTCCCGGGTCCAGCCCTGATTGGCATCCACACGGATAACCATATCCGTTCCAACAGCCTCACGGATCCGGCGGATACGTTCTACATCTTCGTCTCCACCCTTCCCGACCTTGACTTTCAGAATATGGAATCCGTCCGCTTTTGCGCGGATACTGTCCTTTACCATTTCCTGTACAGGATTGACACTGATGGTGATATCCGTTTCCAGTTCAGTTCTTACCATATCCTGTGCGGTATCTCCCAGAAGGCGGTACAGAGGTATTCCCTTCGACCTGGCATAAAGATCATAGAGTGCTATATCTACAGCTGCCTTTGCGGATGTATTCTTGGCGATGGACTTTTCAATCTTTGCCATCACGGCATCCAGATCGTCAAGATCCATTCCCCGGATGGCCGGCGCAATATATCCCCGGATGGCTGCTTCGATCGATTCCTTTGTATCCCCCGTGATGACTGCTGTCGGAGGAGCTTCCCCGAAACCAGTCTCACCGTTTTCCCCTTCTATTTTTACGATCAGATCCTTTACACTGCTCACCGTGCGAAGGGCCGTTTTAAAAGGCGTGATCAGGGGGATTTCTATATAACCGACAAAAATGTTTTTTATTTTCATTTTAATTGCCTCTAAATAAATTTCTCTGTTATTTTCTCCAGGTATCTTTTACCCAATGCATCTTTATTCAGTACGCCTTTATTCAGTACGCCTTTATTCAGTACGTCTTTATTCAGTACGTCTTTACTCAATGCTTTTTACCCGATGCCCGATGCTTTTTACCCGATGCTTTTCCCGGTGTTTTTTCACCGATTACTTTTTCATCTTGGGATCCAGTGCGTCTCTTAAGCCATCGCCAAACAGGTTGAAGGACAGAATGATCAGACTGATGATGGCCGCAGGGAAAAACACCCTGTAGGGATAACTGGTAATACCGTTCAGCGCTTCACTTGTCAGGGATCCAAGACTGGCCATAGGCGCGGAGACACCGATTCCAAGATAACTTAGAAAGGCTTCCGTAAATATTGCTGAAGGAATCTGCAGCATCGCAGTTGCCACCAGCTGACCGATACAGTTGGGAAGCAGATGTTCGCGGATCATACGTCCCCGGCTGCAGCCCAGCGCTTCCGCAGCCGTAACAAATTCCTGGGACTTCAGCTGAAGCACCTGTCCTCTCACGATACGAGCCATGCCGACCCAGTAAAGACAGCCATATACGATAAAAATGGCGATCAGGCCGGACCCGATCTTCTGCAGGCCATGGAATGCAGGCACATTGTCGATCAGATTCGTCAGCGGCTCACTGATGATCATTTTGATAACGACGATCAGAAGGATCTCGGGAACTGAGTAAACGATATCAACGATCCGCATCATAAAGATATCCACCTTGCCTCCGATCAGGCCGGACACGGATCCGTAAATACTGCCGAGGATCATAACGATCACGGCAGAAACAAGACCTACTGTAAGAGAGATCCTGGTACCGATCATACACCGTACCAGAAGATCCCGGCCCAGCCGGTCCGTTCCGAAAAGATGTTTCATACAGGGCCACATGGCTTCATCTCCACGGACCTGCTGATCATAGGAATACGGCGAAAGCTTTGGACCGAGAAAAGCAAACAGCACCAGGATCACAATAATGACCAGGGCCGTCATGGCGATCTTATTGGCTTTCAATCTCTGCCAGCTGGCTTTCCAGTAGCCGATCTCTTCGGTGTCCAGTGCTTCTTCCTTAAAATAACTGTCTGCCAGAGGCGTAAAGTCATCCGGCGAGATTTTATTCTGCATGGAAAGTACGTTAATCTTCATGGAAAAATGAAATCTCCTTTCATTTCCGGACATTCTCTGTCCGGCCCCGGCGGTGATCTTTCGTCTGTTCCGGGGGGACGTTATTCTGGAACTGTTCCAATATTCTTTCTTATTCAGGCTTGTTCTTAGTCAAGCTTGATCCGTGGATCTACGATCTTATAGAGAATATCACAGACCAGATTCATCATGACGATCAGGGAAGAATAGAAAATGGTGACCCCCATGATCATGGTATAATCCCGCATGCTGATAGAGCTTACAAAATACCGCCCGAGTCCGGGAACGCTGAATACACTCTCCGCAACAAAACCGCCGGTCAGGATCGATGCCGTCAGCGGCCCCAGATAGGTGATCACGGGAATCAGGGAGTTTTTGAGCGCGTGAATAAAGACGACCACAAATTCCGACATCCCCTTGGCGCGTTCTGTCCTCAGATAATCCTGGTTCATGACTTCCAGGATACTGGCTCTTGTGAGTCTGGCCAGATAACAGGTGGGATAGGCTGCCAGCGTAATGATCGGCATGACCGCCCCACCCGGCTTATTGTAATTGATGGGCAGAACTCCCAGACGGACAGCCAGTATGATCATCAGTACGGAAGCGATGACATATCCTGGCATGGATATGCCGATGGAAGTCACCACCCGGATGATGGAATCCGGCAGTTTATCTTTATTAAGCCCGGCCAGGCATCCCATGATGATGCCGGCAAAAACAGCCAGGATCAGCGCGCGGATACCTACCTGCATGGAAATACCGAAGGACTCAGTGATGATGGTCGTCACATCACGTCCCTTCTGCAGTACATAGCTTGTTCCCATATCACCGTGCGCCAGGTTTTTAAGATACCGCACATACTGGACATAGATCGGCTGATCCAGCCCGTATTTTGCAATGATGATCGCACGGCTCTCCTCTGTGGCCTTTTCGGACATGAACGGGTCGCCGGGCATCAGATTCATCAAAAAGAAAGTGAGGGTTATGATGACAAAAAGGCTGACCGCCGCCAGGAAAACCCTCTTGACAATATAGCGTAATGTCTGCATAATGTTCACCCTTTCTCCTGGAGTACATGGCAGGCAGCAAAGTGTCCTGCCTCCACTTCTTTCAGTTCCGGCATCACTTCAGCACAGGATGCGCAGGCTTGCGGACATCTTGTCCTGAAAGGACATCCGGAAGGCGGAGCAAGGGGACTTGGGATCTCTCCCTGCAGCTTGATCCTTTTCCTTCTGGCAGAAAGATCCGGGTTAGCCACCGGAATCGCAGATAAAAGCATCTGTGTATAAGGATGCAGCGGCCGCTCATAAAGTTCCCGGGAAGAAGCCATCTCCACCATATGCCCGAGATACATAACACCGATTCTCGTACTGATATGCTTGACGACGGCAAGATCATGGGCAATGAAAAGGTAAGTCAGCTTTCTCTCCTGCTGCAGATCCTCCAGCATATTGATGATCTGGGCCTGGATCGAAACATCCAGCGCTGAGACCGGTTCATCACAGACAATAAAGCCCGGATCTACAGCAAGCGCTCTTGCAATACCGATTCTCTGCCTCTGCCCGCCGGAAAATTCATGGGGAAACCTGTTATAGAACTGTGCATTCAATCCTACAAGATGCATCAGACCCAGAATCTTTTCCCGCCGCTCTTCTTTGGAAGAATAGCTTTTTCGAATGTCCATCGCTTCGCCGATGATATCGGCCACCGTCTTTCTCGGATCCAGCGAGGCATAAGGATCCTGAAAAACGATCTGCATTTTATCACGGTAGTCCTTCATATTTTTGCCCATGATAGAAGAACCTTCGTACAGAATATCTCCGGAGGTAGGTTCCGTCAGCCTTAAAATGGTGCGGCCCAGCGTCGTTTTACCGCAGCCGCTCTCGCCGACGATCCCCAGTGTATCGCCTTTATGGATGACAAAACTCACATCATCGACGGCTTTCAGGTCTGTTTTCTTTAAAAACCCTGTATGTACACCGAAATATTTTTTCAGATGACGTACTTCCAGCAGCACTTCCCTCTCATCGTTCCCGGTGTTTGATCCTGTTCCAGTCATTATGATATTTCCCTTCATTTTGTTTACCGCGTTCTGTTCTTATTTATGATTGTTTCTGCGCTTCCTTAAGAATCTTCCAGCAGGCAGCCGCATGAGTCTCATCCAGTTCAAAAAGCGGCGGGTCCTGCTTCAGGCAGATCTGCATCGCAGAACTGCAGCGAGGAGCAAAAGCACATCCCGGTTTTACGCAGCTCATGTCCGGAGGGTTTCCCTTGATCGGCTTTAACCTTACACTGGAATCCGTTTCGATATCCGGGATGGACTCAAGAAGTCCCTGTGTATACGGATGCACATGATGATAGAAGATCTGCCGGCTGGTACCTTCCTCCACGATTTTTCCTGCATACATGACAATGATCTTGTCACAGATATCAGAAACGACCCCGAGATCATGCGTAATGAAAATAATGGCCATACCGATCTTTTCCTTTAATTCTTTTAAAAGATCGATGATCTGCGCCTGGATCGTCACATCCAGTGCCGTTGTAGGTTCATCCGCGATCAGAAGATCCGGATCACATGAGAGAGCCATGGCGATCATGACACGCTGCCGCATACCGCCGGACAGTTCATGCGGATACTGTTTAAGACGTCTCTCCGGCTGGTTGATCCCGACCAGCTCCAGAAGTTCCACCATCCGCTTTTTCCGGCTGGCCGTGTCCAGGTCTGTATGTTTTTTCAGCGATTCATTCAGCTGATATTCCACCGTAAAAAGAGGATCCAGCGCTGTCATGGGATCCTGAAATATCATGGAGATCCTGTTGCCCCGAAGGTTCTGCACCTCTTTGGCATTCATCTTCAGGATATCCTTTCCGTCAAAGATGATCTCGCCGGATTTTACTTTTCCATTATCAGGGGTGAGCCGCAGGATTCCATGGCTGGAAACGGATTTTCCACTTCCCGATTCGCCGACGATCCCCAGAACCTCTCCTTTATTCAGCACATAGCTGATATCCCGGACAGCCTGGATTTCTCCGGATTTATTAAAAAAGGAAATGGCAAGATTTTTCACTTCCAGCATGGGGCTTGATTTATCATCCATCTATCTCTTCCTTTCAGATTACCTCTCAGATTTTTTTCAGACCGCATGATATTTTCAATCAATCACAAAGCGGGCGAACCTGACAAATGTCATCTTCGCCCGCCTAACATGAACAGTATAGTCTTTCGCCGAAAACCTGTCAAGGCTTTTGTTGCCGCAGAATCCTCATCGCAATCTGCATAGATCCCGGCAATAAACCTCTACTCCTCTTTATGACGCATAAAATACCTGCGCATCTGTTCACGGTCTTCTTCTACCAGAGTCCCTTTGCCGAAAAGGCCTGCTCTGGTCTCCAGATGATGCAGAAACTCATGCCGGAGAGTGGCGCGGATCTGCTGCCTGATGGCTTCCTTTGAACTTCCCCCCATCGTTGCGGCAAACGAACCGTAATACAGCACGATCTGCTTTCCCAGAATATGATCCGAGGTATAGGTTCCCAGAATATAAAGATCATCCGCAACTCTTGCCGGATGCAGGTAACTGTTTACATCCACAAGAACACCGCCGTTCAGTTCATCATAAACGTAATCGGGGAGAAGGTGCATTTCCTCCTCCACCAGATCAGAAAAAGTTTTAAAATCTATCATATTATTTTGTCCGCTTCTGCAGCAGGTCTTCTGTCACATCGATTTCCGTTCTGCGATCTCCGCCATCTTGGCATCATTGAGGCGTGTGTCTCCATGAACACGGCTGTAGGAAAGGTACCCGTTCATCCGGTCGATCTTGGTAAGATTCCTTGATCCGCAGACCGGGCATACATCCATCTCCAGCTCCTCATGGCCGCAGTCATCGCAGTAAGCGAGAGACAGATTGACTCCCTCGTAATAGCCAAGCTTCATTGCCCGGCGGATCAGGGTCCGGACTGCCTCTTTATTATAGCTGATGGGATAGCGTACATACTGGATCTTTCCGCCGTTGCACAGTTCCCAGAATCGTCCCTCCAGATCCTGTTTTTCTATGGGCGTCACATCTTCCGTCACATGGCAGTGAAAACTGTTGCTGACATAAGGCCTGTCAGAAACACCTTCTATAATGCCGTACATCTTCCGGAACTGTTCCACCTGCAGGCCGCACAGGCTCTCTGCCGGTGTCCCGTAGATCGCATACAGGTATCCGTCTTCTTTTTTAAACTGGCTTACTTTATCATTGATATACCGGAGAACCTCCAGGGCAAACTGTCCATCTTCGGCAATGGACTTGCCATTATAAAGTTCCTGAAGTTCATTCAGCGCCGTAATACCGAAGGAAGAAGTCATCGGAGCCAGAATCTTGCCGATCTTTTCGGACGGATCGAGATGCCCGCCGTAAAAACCGCCTTCGCAGTAAGCCAGCGGATTGGTCGAAGCCCGCATCTGCCCCAGATACTCATAAGTCCTCTTATGAAGGCTCCGTATCATCTCCAGATAAAAATCCAGCACTTCATAAAAATCACGGCTCTCTGATCTGGCCTTCGCCAGAATCATGGGCAGGTGGAGGCTCACGGCACCCACGTTAAAACGGCCGACAAACACCGGAACATCATTTTCATCAGCGGGCTCCATGCCGCCCCGCTCATACCAGGGACTAAGGAACGCCCGGCATCCCATGGGGCTGATCACCTTTTTATATTTTTTATACATGCTGGCGATATATCCTTCACCCGTAAGAGACAGCCAGTCCGGATACATGGTTTTGCTGGAACAGTCCACGCCTGCCTCAAACACGTCCTCGCAGATCCTGCCCTTCCCGTGAATCTCCTCATCATACAGGAAAACGATCTTCGGGAAAAGAACCGGCTTTTTGTGCCCGGCTTTGCCCTGGCCGCCCTGGTGGACCTTTAGAAGAGACATGGTGCACATCTTTTCAAACTGCTCTGTACCGAGTCCGAGAGTGACTGTGACAAAGGGATAATCTCCTCTGGACGAACCGACCGTATTCAGCTTATATTCAATGCCCTGCCATCCCTGGTCGTAATCGCGCTTTACCTTATCGATGGCATACTCCCTGGCCTTTTCTTCTCTGCCGGTCCAGCTTTCATCCGAATATTTCAGAAATTCACTGATGTACTTGTTATAGCTTTTCTGCGCATAGGGAGCAAGGATCTTATCCACCTCCGGCACGGTAAAGCCACCGTACTGCTGTGCAGCCGTGCTCAGGATGATGTCCCCCATGACATCAAAAGCTGTGTCCAGTGTCTTGGGTTCGTTATACCAGACATTTCCCATTTCGAACCCGCCGGAAAGCACCGATGCCACATCAAAGAGGCAGCAGTTCATGGTATCCAGCCTTGCAGACTGATCGTGGATATAGATATAACCATCCTTACAGGCCTGCAGTTCGTTCCGGTTCATAAAAAACTTCCGGTACAGTTCTTTATTCAGCTCATTAAAGATCAGGCTCCTCTTGGTCGCCACCAGGGCACTGTCTGTATTGGCGTTGCTCTTATCTCCAATATAGCGGATCGCCTGGCTCTTTGTATAAACATCATCCATCATATGGATAAAATCCTGCTTGTAATTCCGGTAATCCCGGTAGCTTTTGGCCACGGCAGGATTCACCCGTTCCAGAGCGCCTTCCACTATATTGTGCATTTCCTGGATCTGAATCTCTTCCTTGCCGAGAGAGGCCGCGTGCTCCTCCGCAAACTGGCAGATAAACCCCTTTTCTTCCTCCGAAAAAGTGTACAGGATCCTGGCTGCCGATTTATTCACCGCAGCTACGATCTTCTGGGGATCAAACTCCTCCCGTGTACCATCTTTTTTTATCACGTAAAGCATATATATCCTCCTGCTGATTTATGCGATATTTTGTGCTGCTGACCAGATACCGTTTTCACACAGCTCAGCAATTACTGAAATTCCCGACGATAAACATCATCAGCAGAATGATCAGATAAATCAGTACGGCTGCAGAGCTGGTTTTTTTCTTTTTCTGCTGACTTTTCGGAACATTGGGAATTGTTGTCCCGGAACCCGTCCGGGGCCGGTTATACTGACCCGCTGTGCCGGAAGATTTGCTGCTGTAGGTTGTACGTGCCGTGCCGGGCCTGCCCCTGTCAGGCAGAGGTATTTCACTTTCTGCCATCTTCCGGCGGGTACTGGCGGACGCATGCTGATAATGATCCCTCCGGTTTTCATTCAGATGATACATTTCGTTGTCGTTTCTATAGGGCATTCCACAGAGCCGGCATCTTCCGCCCGAAACAGGGCCTCCGCAGACCTGACATTTTTTCATGATCCTATTCTCCTTCCAACCTGTTAACACACATACACTGCTCCTCATTATAACACAATTTCCGGACTGAGCAGCTATTAATATTATATTATCTGTATCCGGAAAGGTTGTAAAGTGAATTCTTTGTAAAGCGCTAAGGCCGGCTCTGCCCCATGAACAATATTCATGATCACTATTCTGCCGGACACTTCCGGCTATATTGCACAAAAAAACCGGAGGACCTGTGATAAAGCCCTCCGGAATCTGTTTTTCACAATCCCAGATACTGCGCAAACGTTGCTTTCGGCGTATCTTTCGTGGAGCCCTCATAAACAATGGCTCCCTTTTCCACAATATAGCAGTAGCTGGACACTGCCAGAGCAAAATTCACATTCTGTTCTGCCAGCAGGATCGTTACGCCGCTCTTCCTCAGCTCATTGATGATCTCTCCCAGTTCCTTCACCACGATCGGCGCAAGACCTTCGGTGATCTCATCCAGCAGCAGAAGATCCGGATTCTGCATCAGTCCCCTTGCCACGGTCAGCATCTGCTGCTCGCCGCCGGACAGCCGGCCGCCCAGAAAGTTTTCCCTCTCCTTCAGCCGCGGAAACAGTTCGTAGATCCTCTCGAAGGTCCAGGGCTGGCTTCCGTCCACTGCCTTCTTTTCAGCTATGATCAGATTCTCTTTTGTCGTCAGCGTCGGGAAAATATGACGGCCCTGGGGTACGTATCCGATCCCCGACCTGGCAATTTTATAACTTGGCATCCCCACCAGCTCTTTCCCGAGATACCGGATGATGCCCGTCACCTTGTTGTGGTTTTTGGGATTTAAAAGCCCCATGATCGATTTCATGGTGGTGGATTTTCCAACTCCGTTTCTCCCCAGAATACATACAGAATCCGATTTGTGGACGGTCAGAGACAGATCAAAGAGGATCTGGCTTTCTCCATAATACGAATTGACCTTATCCATCGTAAGAATGGTTTCACTCATCCTCTGTCCCTCCTCCGAAATAAGCGTTCTGTACAAATTCATTTTCATGGATCCTTTCCGGGGTATCCGTTGCGATCAGGGCACCGTGATCGAGAACCGAGATCCGGTCCGAATAGTTGAATACGATCTGCATATCGTGTTCGATAAAGATCACCGTAAAGCCTCTTTCGTGGGCAAGATCCCGGATCATCTCCATGATCTCATATCCTTCCGCCCTGGCTACACCGGCTGTAGGTTCGTCCAGCATCAGAACCTTGGGCTCCATGGCCAGGGTGATGGCTATCTCAAGACGGCGCTGGTCTCCATAGGACAGGAGGGCGGCTGTCTCATCCGCATTGCCTCCCATCCCGACGCTTTCCAGAACCTGCATGACCTCATCCTTCAGGTAATCCGCACGGCGCGGCCTCATATCATATACCTTGCCATGCTTTTTAATGAGAGCGATCTGAATGTTCTCAAAGCATGTCAGGTTGCTGAATAACTTGGATATCTGGAAACATTTGCAGAGACCCATATTGGCGATCTTATACGGCGCCATATGGGTGATCTCCCTGCCCTCAAAAAACACTCTGCCTTCGTTCGGCGCGGTACGGTTTACGATCAGATCCATCAGGGTGGATTTTCCCGCACCGTTGGGACCGATGATCGCGTGCACTTCGCCGTCATAGATCTCCAGACTTACATCGTTCGTTGCCTTCAGTGCACCGAAATAGCGGCTCAGGTGCTCGGTCTTCAAAATAACTTTATTGTCAGCCATGACGCACCTCCTTATCGTCCGCCCGCCGCGTTTTTACGGCGGAACAGCTTCATCAGAGGACTTGCATCGGAAATCAGGCCCTCCCTCAGGAAATAGACAATGAGAAGAATAAAGATTCCCAGAACGCCCTGGTAATAATTCGTTACACCCGGCAGCCAGTTATACACAAGAGCTACAATAAACCCGCCCAGGATCGGTCCGAAAAAGTTTCCTCTGCCGCCGATAATACACATAATGATCGCCTCAAAGGAAAGTGACGGATCCAGCGAAGCTGTATAAGCACCGCCGTTCCGGAAAGCGAAGAGCATGCCGGCAACCGCCGCAAGGACCGTACTGATGGTATAGACCACCGTATGGAGCTGATTCGTATTGACGCCCAGAAAGATCAGTCTTTCCTCATTTTCCCGGCCGCCTTTCAGCATCGTGACAAAGGGACTCTTGGCAAGCAGATAAATACCGACAATACAGACAACGACCACAACAAGAATAAAGATAAACTTTACTCTGTAATCATTCATCCAGTCCGGGGCGATCTTCTGGTTGAGTCCCACCGTACCGCCCATAAACAGCCATTTGCTGAACATGGTGGAAGCACTGAGGGCAAGACCCATGCTGAGGAAGGTAAAGGTCATCATATTGTTTTTAAGGCAGACCATACCGCATACATAATAAAGCACGATACAGATAATGATCGTCAGAATACAGGCGATCCACACATTCATCCCTGTTTTCTGGCAGAGCGCCACCAGAATATATCCGCCGAGGCCGAAATTCATGGAATGACCAAGGCTCGTCATCCCCGCATAACCGAACTGCAGATTAAAGCTCTCGCCGAAAAGCGTAAATACCAGCACATAAGTCATCGTCATGGACATCTTTTCGCCAAGGCATGTGCCGGCGATCAGATACAGGAGGACAATAACAGCACCGATCGACAGATCTTTCCTGACTGATTTTTCCATCGCTTACGCCTCCTTCTTTGCAAACAGGCCCTTTGGCCGGAAGAACATGACCACGACCATGATGATACTGGGCACCAGGTTATAATAAGTAGGAATAAAGATGGCAGCAAAGGACTGAGCCAGGCCCATGATCAGCGCCGCCGGCAGTGCTCCGCCCATGTTATTAAGGCCGCCCACCAGAAGTACAGGGAACACCGTATTGAAAATCGTAAGTCCCTGCTGCGGTGTCAGACCTGAAATAGGAGCGTTCAGAGCTCCGGCAATACCGCCAAGGCCCAGGCCGATCATAAACATGACTGTATAAAGAGCCTGTACATTGATCCCCAGACATTCCACCATCTGACGGTCGCTGATGATAGCGCGGAACCATATGCCGAGCTTTGTCTTTTTAAACATCAGATTCATTCCGATGGCAATGAGCGCGGCAAACCCGATAATGAACAGATAATAAAGCGGGAATGCGATCTTCATGCTCGGAACACGGAATGCTCCGTTCAGCCACTTCGGAACAGGGGTGGCCCGGACGGTATTGCCGCACACAAACGACATCGTATCACACACCAGGTAGCTTACACCCATGGTGATCAGCATACTGTAATTCATGTCCATGCCAAAAACCGGCCGAAGCAGAAATTCTACAAAAGCGCCGATGACCGCCGGAACAAGGAAACCGATCAGAAGAGCCAGAATAAAAGGAACATTTGCTTTAACGGAGTAATAGCACAGAAAAGCTCCCAGAATATAAAAAGCTCCCTGCCCGAAGTTGATCGTCCCCATCCCGCTGATGATCAGACTCATGCCGGAAGCCGTCACATATGCGATCATGCCGCTGGCCAGGCCGACGATCAATGCCAGAATAAACTGCGAAAGTGACATACGTCTTCTCCTTCAATAAATCAGACTGTAAACAGACGCCCTCAAATACATGCCGGAACAGACCCGGCATATACTCCCGGACTTTATACGTACAAGAATACAGACCGGCCAGAAACAGGCCGGCCTGTATTATAAGTATATATAAGGGAGCTGTTACAACGATGTTCCCCGGCAGGAACTCCTCCGGAAAACGTCTATACAACTTCACATATTCATCAGAAACGGCTCTCTACACCGAGAGTCTCTGCATAGGCAGCATACTCTTCTGCGGTAGGAAGAAGATCTTCAGAGGAATAGGTGATGATATCCGCTGCAACCGGGTTGCCGCCGTACGCTTCGCTGCCCTCTTCGGAAGATACACCATAGTAATAGTCAAAGGTAAGCTGATTGTCGATCTCACGGAAAGCATGCTCACCTGTGGAATCTGTCCAGCTGATGCCGGCGATCGCATCTGTCAGCACTTCGGGATCCTTGTAATCTGTGCCGGCATCCACGCAGGCGCGGATTCCAAGTTCCAGAGCCTTCATACATCTCCAGCAGGAAAGTCCGGAATCGGAAGGAGCAACATAGCCGCTGGACTGGCAGATCTCATTTGCCATGTAGTCATCGCAGAAGGTCTTGATGGTCTCATCCATGGCTTCCTCATCCCAGAAGTTGAGGAGGAACATGCCCTTTGTATGTCCGTACGGATACTGTCCGGCTTCTGCCAGCGGAGAGTTGGTGGAGGTATCAACGACAAAGTCATTGTAAACATCCGATACATCAAACAGACCAAACATCAGGCCCTGCTGTGCAAATGCAACGAAGGTTGGTCCGCCGCCCTGCTGAAGAACCATATCCGGAGCTGTGGAAGCGATGGAGCTGATGATGTTGGAGAACTCAGAATCGTTGGCAGATACACGATAGCTGTCAATGATCTTGAATTCCGGATCGATCTTCTGGCCTTCCAGGATCAGAAGGTTCTCGGCATCGATCGTTGCTGCGCCGTCTGTTCCGCAGAATACGAAGTTCTTCTTTCCTTCTTCTCCTACGGCAGATTTTGCAAGAAGCTTGGCAAATGCCCAGGCATTCGGTCCTACATTAAATGCATATTTGGAATAATTCTTGATCGTGATCTCGGTAGAAGTATTGGATTCCAGCATAACCGGGAACTTATTCTCTTCTGCCCACTGAGCAGCTGTCGGAGCCAGGTCGTCACCACTGGTAAAGAG
>CACZPF010000127.1 GCA_902782975.1 uncultured Lachnospiraceae bacterium | reverse complement strand
TTGTTATTCTTTTTGGTGTTGCTCTATTGTTCGGTTTTGCTGTTCTGCTTTAGTGTTCTGCTTTGCTGTTCGGTTTTGCTGTTCTGCTTTGCTGTTCGGTTTTGCTGTTCTGCTTTGGTGTTCTGTTCTGCTGTTCTGCTTTGCTGTTCTCTCTGGATGCCTTGCTTGTATTAATGAATATCCTGCCTGATCTACAGCTTAGATACATTATTTATGATTTCGTTCTTTTGTCTTTTTATCTATATGTGCCATAATCTCTTTTGCTTCGTTTACGTCGTCAGCCATCAGATTCAGCCCTACGCTGTGAGATGGCAGGCAGTCAAACGCTGCATCGATGTCATCCTGATTAAGTTTTGCAAGACCGATCAGAACACTTTTTCCGCTCTCGATGATTTTCAGAAGCTGCGGCACCATTTCACGAACAGTAGGACCTCCCACATCCTTGTTGACCTGGATTACTTTCAGCTTGTCGACCTTGACCATCTGGTCAAGATTGAAGAAAGATGCCGGATGAAGATGAACCAGTGTATAATCGTAACCTTCCAGAAATGCATTGGAAGTGTCATACAGGTATTCTTCATACTGATGTGGCGACAGCAGTGCCGAGAGATCTTCCTGGAACCACATGATTTTTCCAGGAGCCCACACATGATAGAATCCGCAGCAATATCCGCCATAAATCGGATCAATTCTTTTATACATTTCATCAATCAGCCAGCGCTGGGCTTTGACAACTGTATTAAAAGATTTCACCATTAAATCATGCTCTTCCATGGTAGCCCAGATTAATTCCGTCTGGCCGATCAGAGAACCAATCGTATCTGTTACACCTCGAAGAATCGGCTCCCCGGCTGTGAATCTGCCGGCTCCCAGCTTGGAAGTAGCTTCTGCAAATTCCAGGAATTTCTGATACCAGGGGTTCTGGGGATCAAATGTCAGATCTTCCAGTTCCTCTACATCTGATAGTACCGGATGGCTTACAAAGCTTTGCGGTGTTCCGCAGATTTTTGCTCCGAAAGCCCCTTCGTTCCAGGGAAAACCTGTCATGGGATCAGCAGAAAAAAAGCCGTCCATATCTACTTCTGATAACTCCTGATACATCCTCTCATAATCCGGCAAATAACTTTTGACATCGATCATATCTGGTGTGATTACTTTCTCCTTTACCAGAAGATCATGATTGGCCTTGAATTCCCGGCTGAAAAATACTTCGCCAAGTCTCATGATACAAAGAGGCCTGTCCTGATGATTCCCTTCCCAAAAATCAATATTTCTCTGCTTTCTCTCTTCAATATCCAACATTGTCTTTCTCTTTCCTCTCTTTACTGTTCAACCATGTTATTTCTTTTTCTTCTCTTCCTGATCCAGTATTAAGTCGGTCTCTACATCTGCCTTTTTTTCTGAGTTTCCTATCCTGACTTATCATCTGGCTGTTTCATCCTGTCTTGTTACGTGATCGTTTCAACCTTCCTTATTACGTGGTTGTTTTAACCTACCTTATTACGTGGTTGTTTCAGCCTGTCTTATTACGCCGTCGTTCCTACCCGTCTTATTACGCCGTCATTTCAACCTGTCTTATTACTACTCTATCGCTTCAACCTGTCTTATTACGCCGTCGTTTCTACCTGTCTTATTGCCTGGTCGTTCTATCCTGTCGTATTACCTGGCTTCTTCATTTTTCCTTTTCATCTGTTCATTTTATCTTGTATGTTGTCTGACAAGTTATGCGTTAATCATAAACTGCTTTATTGACTTTGTCTATCCTTTGCACAAAAAATGTCGTTAAATGTTTATTTTTTATCTGATTATTATCTCTTTTTAACTGGAATACAAAATTTGATGATTTTTTCTTCTCTGCCGGCATTAATCATGGCATATAAGAACGCATCCTCTTGAAATGAATAGTCATATTCCGAACGAAGTATCCATCCGGCTGACAAAATACGAAGAAAATGATGAAAGGCAGATGATTTTGAAATCTTAACCAGGGACGTATCTACTGCTATAGGAAAGATCAGATACATTGTCTTCTCACTGATTACAGGGTACTGATCCAACCTTCCTCTGCTATGTTTTTCCACTTGTGGGGAAAGATCATTAGATTCGATTGTCTTATATTTACCAGACGGATCTGAAAAATCTTTTCTTTTTTCTTCATCTCTAACTGGCAAATACGGAGAGCTGGTTTCTTTTATTTCGTCTATTTCTAACGGGTACTGAGATCTGTTTTCTTTGATTCCGTCTATCTCCGACGTGTGCTGAGATCTGGTTTCCTTTATTCCGTCTATTTCCGACGGGTGCTGAGAGCTGGTTTCTTTGATTCCGTCTATTTCCGACGGGTGCTGAGAGCTGGTTTCTTTGATTCCGTCTATCTCCGACGGGTGCTGAGAGCTGGCTTCTTTGATTCCATCTATCCCCGACGGATGTTGAGATCTGGTTTCCTTGATTCCGTCTATTTCTGGCGGATGTTGAGATCTGGTTTCCTTGATTCCGTCTATTTCCAGCTTATTTGGAACGGTTTCAGAAAAGGTCGGACTGATCAGATTTTTCCATCTCCATGGAACAAGGTTAATTCGTGCTCCAGATCTCTCCTCATCAGAATAAAGACATGCCTTAAGATCACGTATAAATCTTGTTGAAAACCTTGCAAGCTTTATTTCATCTATATAAACGCCTGTATGTCTGAGATGAGCTTTTAAATCCCTCGGAGTCAGACCATATTCTAAATACACTGCCCTTCCAAAAGCATAGGAACCTGAATATCCAAGAAGTTCTGCTGCATCTTTAATTTTCATCCCGTGAATGATATGATACAGACCTCTGTTCACTCTTCGAAATCGTATGTATTCCGAAATCGAAACTCCAATCTGCTGCCTGAACAGACGCTCCAGCTGACGGAAAGAATAGCCGCAGTACAAAGCAAGCTCTTCCATATTCAAATCTACCATCAGATGATCGTCAATATAATCACAGCAGATATGAATTACTGCGTTTTTGCTCATTGAATTATCTCTTTCTTTTTCAGTTTGTCAATAGAACTCTGCATATGATCATGCATCATCTGATAAGCCGCATCCGGATCATGTTTTTCCAGCGCATTCATAATCCTTTTATGATGATAAATACCATTCTGATAACCGAATAGGTAATAATTCCTTTTCATCCAGGTATCCGCTTCATCATAAACCTGCATAAGAGTTTTATGGATGAGTGGATTGCCGGACTCTCTGGCAATAATCAGATGAAATTCTATATCTGTTTTCACGAATGTATCCCTGTCATTGACAGTGTCTTTCATCTTTTCAAGACAACTTTTCAGCTCTTCCAGTGCTTCTGAACTCATCTGGGTAGCAGCTTTCCTACAGCCTTCACTTTCCACGATCCGGCGGAATTCCAGAACATCTGAAACATTGTTAAAGTCTTCGGCAGTAATCATCATCTCGACATTGGGGTTGTTATTATTGTTCTGTTCCAGCAGGAAAGTTCCCTTACCGTGAACACTTTCCAGCAAGCCCTGCCCGGAAAAATATTTGACAGCATCCCGTACGCTTGCACGACTCACGCCAAGCTCTCGCATCAGCATATTTTCTGAGGGAATCTTTTCGCCTGTTTTCCATATCCCCTCATCGATCTGGGTCTTCATATAGCCGATGATCTGCTCCGTAACTGAAACATGTCCTATCATCTGTCTTCTCTCCTCTCCGGAATTTAATTACCTTCTTGTTATTCACGCTGTTTACGTTGTTTATGTTTTTCGCGAGTACTTCTTTTATCTATTATATTATTCCTTCTCTTGGTTATTCATTTTCCTGGTTTTTCATTTTCCTGGTTTTTCATTTTCCTGGTTATTCATTTTCCTGGTTATTCCTTTTACTGGTTATTCCTTTTACTGGTTATTCCTTTTACTGGTTATTCCTTTTACTGGTTATTCCTT
>CACZPF010000126.1 GCA_902782975.1 uncultured Lachnospiraceae bacterium | reverse complement strand
ACTCAGAAGACCATGCGTATTGCGCAGCAGTTATATGAAGGCATCGATATCAAGGGAAGCGGGACCGTAGGTATTATTTCCTATCTTCGTACGGATTCGACCCGTATCTCTGAAGAAGCGGATACCTCGGCCAGAGCCTATATTGAGGAAAAATACGGCGCGCAGTATCTGTCCGCGGCAGAAAAGACTGCCAAAGCCGGCAAAAAGATCCAGGATGCACACGAGGCGATCCGCCCCACCGATATCGCAAGGACGCCGATCTCTATCAAGGATTCTCTCTCCAGAGACCAGTTCCGCCTGTATCAGCTGATCTGGAAGCGATTTGCGGCCAGCCGCATGTCGCCGGCCGTCTATGAGACAACATCGGTTCATGTCGGAGCCGGAGAATATGTATTTACTGTTTCCGCCTCGAAGGTGGTATTTGACGGGTTTATGTCTGTCTATACAGAGGAAGAGGATACGGAAAAGAAGAATGTTCTGAGCCAGAGTCTCAAAAAAGGGATGAAGCTTTCTCTTATGAATCTTATCCCGGAGCAGCATTTTACACAGCCGCCCGCGCATTATACTGAGGCATCTCTTGTCAAGACGATGGAGGAGCTTGGCATCGGCCGTCCCAGTACTTATGCGCCTACTATCACGACGATCATCAGCAGACGGTATGTATCGAAAGAACAAAAGAATCTGTATGTCACAGAGCTCGGAGAAGTGGTCAACAACATCATGAAGCAGGTCTTTCCAAGCATCGTGGATGTGAATTTTACCGCCACGATGGAAGGTCTTCTGGACTGTGTGGAAGAAGGCACGGTTGAGTGGAAGACAGTAGTCCGCAACTTTTATCCGGATCTTGTAAAGGCAGTGGATGCCGCGCAGAAAGCTCTCGACAAAGTAGAGATCGCTGATGAGGAAAGTGATGTTATCTGTGAAAACTGCGGACGCCGCATGGTCATTAAATACGGGCCTCACGGCAGATTTCTGGCCTGTCCAGGATTCCCCGAGTGTAAAAATACCCGGCCTTATTTTGAGAAGGTCGGTGTACATTGTCCGAAGTGCGGCGCCGAAGTCGTCCTCAAAAAGACGAAAAAAGGAAGAAAATATTACGGGTGTGAGAATAATCCGGAATGTGATTTTATGTCCTGGCAGAAGCCGGTGGAAAAAAGATGTCCCCGGTGCGGCAGCTATATGGTGGAAAAGGGCAACCGACTGGTCTGCAGCGAGGCAAACTGCGGCTATTCTGAAAAAGGATCCGATCAAGGATCGGAAAAAGAATAACTGCCCGAAATGCTCATAAAGCACGAGAAAGTGTGCAAAAAAGTATTATTGTCCAAAAATGAAAGACTGACTTCCTTTAAAAAGTGGTCAACATGTACAAATATGGCTGTTTGCCTAATTTCGCAATTTTCGTAAAAAACATACAACAAATCGTTCTTTTGTAACTATTCAAAAAAAAGAGATGCATTAAAAATATTTTCAGAAAACGCAAAAAACAGCTTGAATATTTCATAAAAGCAATGTATACTCAAATTAGTATTCCTTACACATTTATACTTATTTCGTATCCTTTAATGAAACACTGAGAAAAAAAGGAGGTTAAGATGAGTGTACAGTTGTTAGACAAAACCCGGAAGATCAATAAACTCCTGCACAACAGCAGTTCAAGTAAAGTCGTGTTTAACGACATCTGCCAGGTTCTTGTCGAGACACTCAGCTCCAACATTCTGGTGCTGAGCAGAAAAGGAAAGGTGCTTGGTGTAGGCATCTGCAACGGTGTCGATGAGATCAATGAACTGATCGACGACAAGGTTGGAAGCCATGTAGATGAACTGCTTAATGAAAGGTTTCTGGGTGTTTTGTCTACAAAAGAAAATGTTAATCTTCAGACTCTGGGTTTCGAACATGTTCCTGATGATTATCAGGGCATCATCAATCCCATTGACATAGCGGGTGAAAGGCTTGGCACGGTGTTTATGTATCGCTGTCATAAAGCCTATGACATCGAGGATATTATTGTCAGCGAATACGGAACGACGGTGGTCGGGCTTGAAATGATGCGTGCCGTTCATGAGGAAAACGCTGAGGAAGACCGTAAACAGCAGGTTGTAAAATCGGCTTTTAATACGCTTTCGTTTTCTGAACTTGAGGCGATCATTCACATTTTTGATGAACTTGACGGTTCAGAGGGCATTCTTGTCGCCAGCAAGATCGCAGATCGGGTAGGTATTACACGGTCCGTTATTGTCAATGCTCTTCGCAAATTTGAGAGTGCCGGCGTGATCGAATCCCGTTCATCCGGCATGAAGGGAACGTATATCAAAGTTCTCAACGAAGTGATCTTTGATGAACTGGAAGAGATCAAGGCGCAGAAGAGAAAAGAGTAAGTGCATCTCTCCAATATCGGACCGGGTACTATCTTTCTTTCCGGTCCGCACAGGAGCCGCTGCATGGAGGAAGTCACCAGGAGGTGATATCTTCCATACGGCGGCTTTCTGTATGGGTATTTTTTGAATGGATACTTTTGAATGGTTATTTTTGTATAGATATCTATATATGTCTTCTTTTTCCAGTCCAGATTGTACAGAAGTTTACCGTAAAATCTCGCTAATCGGCTATTTGCGGTAAACTCCCACTTGTTTTTTCTTGTTTTT
>CACZPF010000125.1 GCA_902782975.1 uncultured Lachnospiraceae bacterium | reverse complement strand
AGTTTCCATAACAGGTTTTCCTGCAGAAGAGGGAGATTGTCTTCTATAAAAGAACGATATTCTCTCTCTGTTTTTTTCTGCTTCTGATATTCGTTCACAGCAGTGATGGCCTTGCTGATCGCGGCTTTGATATCATCGGGCTGTGTGGGTTTAAATAGATAATCACAGACATTCAGATGGAAAGCCTTTTTGAGATAATTTTTGTCCGAATATGCAGATATCATAATAAACTGGACCCATGGTACGATTCCCTTTACGCTTTCTATTATATCGAATCCCGATCCGCCGGGAAGGCGTATATCGCAGAGAACAAT
Organism: uncultured Lachnospiraceae bacterium; assembly: GCA_902782975.1. Classification (GTDB taxonomy): domain Bacteria; phylum Bacillota; class Clostridia; order Lachnospirales; family Lachnospiraceae; genus Blautia_A. Next base: position 3,423 of record CACZPF010000125.1, on the reverse strand, counting down.
ATCCGGACGCAGATCTTTAAATAATGAAACCGCTTCTTCATAAGTTCCTGCTTCACCTGCAATGGCGACCCCTATATTATCCCGGGACAGAATTTTTTTGATTCCCTGCCGGACGATGTTTTCATCATCTATTATCATTAAATTCATCATCTTTTCCTCTGTCTGGCGCATTTACTGCGCCATAAAGGTAGATATGAAAGACTTGTCTTTCATACTTTCCTCTGCATGGCGCATATACTGCGCCAATAATGGTAGAATTGAAACGCAGTTTCAAACTTTATTCCTCATAAGGCTGGGTGACAATTACTTTGCTGCCGCCTCCCGGCCTGTTGAAATATTGGATCCCATAGTCATTTCCATACTGAAGCCTTATACGGGACTGGATATTTGATAGGGCGAAACCCTCCAGGGAGTTCTCTTTAATGATCTGGTTGTTAAGTATTGCCTGGATCCTGTCTTCATCGACTCCGATCCCATCGTCACGGATGTCATAGATCAGGGTACTGCCGTCTCTGTATATGTTCAGAAAGACCGTTCCTTCTTTTCGATATTTCAGGATACCGTGCAGGATAGAGTTTTCTACAAGAGGCTGAATGATAAACTTTATGACATTATGATCCAGTAGATCTTCATCAACGGAGACATGGAAAAAAATGCCCCCGCTGAATCTGTAATTTTCTACGGTCATATATTTGTTTACGTATTCAAGTTCCTGCCGGAGTGTTACAAAACTGCTTTCCGATAAGGCTACCGAAAGCCGGAACATATCAGAAAGTGTATTGAGTACGTCCATGGCCTCCTTTTTCTGCCCAAGTTCTATCATCCAGCGGATCGTATTCATGGCATTATGGAAGAAATGCGGATTCATACTGCTGGACAGGATCAGAAGCTTGGAATTCCGAAGATTGATCTCCTGTATGAAATTCTTTTCATACAATTCATTCAGTCTTTTCGTCATTGAATAATATGATGATATCAGGTCGTGGATCTCATTTTGGGCGGGGATCAGAGAGAGGCTTTCAGGACTGCTGCCTATCTCATATTTATTCACGAAGTCAGTCAGCTGGCCCAGAGGAACGGAAACCTTTTGCATAAAGGAGTGGGTATAAAGGCCGGAGAGGATTATAAAAATGATCATAAAGAGGAAGATGATCCCCATTCTTAACGTATTTTGTCTGAAATAAGGCTCCTCAGAAACGATCACAATATAGTCCGGATGCCGGTTTAAACGTATAAAAGAATAAGAGACGGAGTCGTGCGTGAACAGCTGCTGCCTTTTTGATGAGCGGATCTGTAATTCATTTTCCATGATCTGCAGGACGGAATCTGAATAATCATCACTGTTGGAAAAGAGAATGGCATGATCGTGGCAATCCAGAACATAATAGGAAAAGATAGAAGATACATCAAGTCTGGAAAAAATATTCTGAAGTTCGCTGCTGTTCAGAATGATCTTCTCAAATCCGATCAGATGCTGAATATCATCGGCATCCCGTATGAGCCGGATCAATGAGAGAGCAGTGCCTTCCTGATTCCAGAGAAAGTAGCCTTTTGTATCAAGCAGCAGCTCCTGCTCAGAATCAGAGAATGAATGGCTGGATTTCAGGTTTGACTGGAGTATTCTTTTCCCATTGATGGAGCTGATGGTGATATCTTCGATATATTTATTACTGAAAATGTAATTGAGAATATTAGACTGTGCCCGGTTGTATTCATAAGCGATCCCGGTACCTGTAAGATAGCCTTTTATAGTTGGATCACTGATTATCGAAAAAGAGGTATTTACGACACTGTCCAGCGCGTTTTTTACAGAATCTGACAAGGAGGCAGAAGCAAGTACCCTGGACTCTTCACGTGTCTTCTGAATCGTGTTAAGAAGGATGTTCGTAGTGATCAGATATACACCAAGAAGAGGAAGAAGGATAAAGACAAAAAGTGTAAAAATATAACGCTGGAAAATAGTTCTCTGCCGTAAGGTAAAAGGAATGGGCTTAGCAAAATTTACCATGATTATTTTTGTCCTGATACATAAAATAAGTCTTGTTATACAGAAAACAGCAAAAAAGAATGAAAAAACTGGTAAAAAGGCACATAAACAGGCTCTGACCTTCTTATTATAAATGATATATACTTAAAATGCAAAAGGTTTATCTTATATCTGTAAAGGAGGGTCAATATGCAGCGGAAAAAGATTTTATCTATGTTGGTATGTATTGGATTGTTAGTCTTTGCAGTACCGGGATCATCCGTTATAACTGCAGCTTCAGAGGATCCTGCAGAAGCCTGGAAATCCCAGGAAATAACACTTACTGTTATCAGTTCACACACAGAAGAAGCAATTAAGCAGATCGTTTCCAGTGCAGCCTATGCCTATGCAAGAGATCTGTATCTTGCGGATTACCCAAATGTAACGATCGAAGAAACACCTGTCGCAGATGCGGATTATTCAGCATTGATGCTGCAGTATGCGGCAGCTGACGACCTTCCGGATCTTTTCTGGTGGGAACCCGGAAAAGCCGGCACATATGTAGACGGAGAACTGCTTGCGGACATTACGGATTATGTGGATGCAAGTCTGTATTCAGACAATCTTATGACGGCTACTTACGATGGAAAGGTCTACGGCATTCCCATGAAGGCATCGGAATACAATTATGTTTACTACAACGAAGCCCTTCTGGAAGAAGCCACGGGATCCAAAGAATTTCCGAAGACCCTGGAAGAATTCCTTGCTCTTGATGAATATTTCGAAGGAAAAGGGATGGATCTGATCGCCTATGGAAACAAAGGCCAGTGGTTTGCGCCGAATTCCTTTGCTTCGGCAATCCTTAAAGAACTCTGTGGAGACGAATGGTATGAGGCTTTCCTTCAGGGCAAAGCCGATATGTCGACCCCTGAATTCGCAGAAGCATGTGAATGGCTTCAGAAGATCGGTGATGTATGCAACAAAGACTTTAATGCACAGGATGACGGATGGGCTCTTGCCTGGTATGTGCAGGGAAATGCGTTCTGCCATGTAAGCGGTGCCTGGCTGCCCCCGACCGTAGTAAGCTATGGGGAGGATTATCCGGAAGTTGTCGAAAATACGAAGGTTGCCTTCCTTCCCAGCATCGGCGGAACGGATGAGGACAGATATCTGTCTGCTTCCTTTGGGAATATCTGGGGCGTCAATTCAAAGATCGAAGAGGGAAGTCCGGAGTTTTATGCCTGTGTGGAATTCCTGAAATATATCTGCGGTGTTCCCTATGCCGAATATATGATTTCTCATGGAAGCATTGCTCCTATGAGTCTGGATGGTGTTGAAGCTCCCGAAGGCGCGCTGTTTGAGAATTTCTTTGAGATCCGGAAACAGAGTCATAACATTGCTGAACCGCTTGCCGCAAATCTGGAAGCCAGTGTATTCAGTGTATTTAAGGCAGAAGT
>CACZPF010000124.1 GCA_902782975.1 uncultured Lachnospiraceae bacterium | reverse complement strand
TCTTACGAAAAAGCATAACGCCGCAACGAATTCGTAATGATTGCATAACAATTGCACAACATTACCGTAACGGTGTCAGGCACCAACACAAGAAAAATAAAAAAAGGGGTTTACAGAGACGATATTTATTGATACAATAAGCGCATGGAAGGTTAGCTCAGCTGGGAGAGCGCTCGCTTGACGTGCGAAAGGTCGCAGGTTCGATTCCTGTACCTTCCATTTTTTTTGTGTCATAAATTCCGTATAAACACTGAGGTTTCGGGGAGTCGATACTTTCTAAAAAACAGATGTTGATCATGATGTTTATCATAACCATTAGAGAACGGGGATAATTTCAATTCCTGATATGATTTATTTATTTAATATTCGTACCTCACAATAAGAGCACCTGCCTCATCGGCAGGTGCTTTTATTGACATCGGATGAACTATTGAAATTTGCTTTTTAAAATGTTATCCTTGACCTGTCAGATATTAGACAGAGAACCATTATATTCCTGAAAAATGAACGAATGTATCTTAAAAAGGAGGAACAGAGGTATGAAAAAGTGGGGGATTGTTCTGTTGACGTCTATAACGGCTGCTGTTCTTGGAGCGGCTATGTGCATGGCAGAAGAAAGGATTCCTGCGGAAGAACCTCTGGCTCCAAACTATACGCCCTATATAGAGATACCTGATGTTACGGCGTCGGATTCAATTTCAATTGTATGTGATCAGGAACCTGTTCTGGGTCAGGAAGGAATCTGGAGTATAGCGACTCCGTTTGATACGTATGCTTTTTCTCTTTGTGAAAACACCGGAGAAGAATATGTGTCTCCTGTCTATCTCGTAAGAAATACGCCGGAGAATGTTTTTTCCTATACGATTCATGAACCGGGTAATTATGTCCTTATTTATTCCGGCATTTTAAACAACGAAATCGCTGCTCAGGATTATTACTTTTTCACCATTGATCCGATGGACGGAGTTGAGACGGTTTCCAGTAAAGTGAATGAAATTGCGGAGGAATGTCTTCAGGCGGTAGATGGAGGAGATTACGAAAAGGCGCTCTGGCTGCATGACTGGATCGTTTATCATGCACATTATGATAACGGTTATAATCATTATGGGCCTGACGGGATCCTCTTCTATGAGACAGGGGTCTGCGACAGTTATTCAAAACTCTATGAACGGCTGCTGAATAAAGTGGGTATCCAGAACTGCAGAGTGCTAAGCGAGGACCATGCGTGGAATGCGGCATGTTTAGAGGGGGAATGGTGCCATATTGATACGACCTGGGATGATCCGAATAATGGCGAGACAGAAGTTGTATCAGGAGATGAATATTACGATTATTTTGGCCTGAATGATGCGTGCATCCTGAAGGCGGATTCTCATGATTTTGATCCGGAAGACTATGATTTCCAGTGTACATCTCTGCAGAATTCCTATGTATACAGAAACGGCATCTACAGAACGTGGCTGTATTTTGTCATGGACTCGATATCTGAATCTCTGGAGGAAGGGATCCTCTCTTTTGAGGCTCCTGTATTGGAAGGAAGAATCGGGGCCATGCTGGATGAGGATGGGAACTGTACCAGCTTTTATCCTGCAGGAGAGTACGCGGATCAGAGACTGGACTGGGGAGCACAGTATTTATCCATGGATACGCACCTTTTGATGGGGCAGGTTCAAGTGCAGGGGATTTTCAGTTACAATGCAGAAGAACAGAAGATCGAAGCACGGATCGATCTGTCACCCTACATGATGACGCTGCCGGAGGACATACTTATCGTCGGGGAAGAAGCTTTTGCGTCGGCTGAAAGTATGGTAGCGCTGCAGATTCCGGAAGGTGCTCATGCCATTGGAGACAGGGCTTTTATGGGGTGCAGCAGCCTGATTGAACTGGTGATCCCTCAAAGTGTGACAGAGATGTCCGCATCTTCTCTGGAAGGGCTGCCTTCTTTTACGACCATCGTATGTGAGCACGGGAGTGCAGCGGAAATCATCGCTGAAGAATTGGGCTTCAGAATGATGGAACCCGAAGAATAACATGCTGCCACGCTGACCTGCGTAAAGCGGGTCAGGAAAAAGGAAAAAATGATGATCGATGTTTCAGGAAAAGGAGAAGTGTATGAGAGAATTTAAGGGATTCCGCCATGGAATCAATCTGGGAGGCTGGCTGTCACAGATCGATGAAAGAACGCAGGAGCATTTTGACACGTTCATTACAGAGCAGGATATCGCGGATATTAAGGCCATGGGTCTTGACCATGTGAGACTTCCAGTGGATTATGATGTCATCGAGGATGAAAAGGGAAATCCCCTGGAGGCAGGTCTTGGCTATATCGACAAGTGTGCCGCCTGGTGCAAAAAGCAGGGCCTTCATATGATCATTGATCTTCACAAGGCGTTCGGCTATACGTTTGATCCACTGGAAAAGGGAGCGGACCGGGAGATATTTTTCCGCGACGCGGATCTGCAGGATCGTTTCATAAGGCTGTGGAAGCGCCTTGCAGATCGCTATGCGTCCTGTGTGGATTTTATTGCATTTGAACTTCTGAATGAAATCATCTCTCCGAATATCTATGAAGAGTGGAATGACCTTGCGGACCGGACGATCGCAGCCATCCATGAGATCGTTCCGAAGGCCTGGGTACTGGTGGGCGGCATACACTATAACAGTGCAGCCAGCGTGCCTCTGCTTCACAAACCGCTGGATGAATATGTAGTCTATAACTTCCATTGCTACGAACCGATGCTGTTTACCCATCAGAAGGCATACTGGGTCGAAAATATGCCGGACGATCTGGAGATGGACTATCCGGGCGATCTGGAGGAATACCGGCGGAGTGCGCGGGAAATTCTGAAAAATGACGGCGGAGCGATCGCATCCGATGCACTTACAAAAGTGGATGGACAGCTTTTTGAGGTCCTCTTCGCAGATGCTATCAGGAAAGCGGAGGAATGCAATGCACCGCTTTACTGCGGGGAATACGGCGTAATCGACAGGGCTCCTGTAGAAGGAACGCTTCGATGGCTCAGGGATATTCATGCGGTATTTGAAAAATATGGCATAGGCAGAGCGCTCTGGACCTACAAGAGCAAGGATTTTGGCCTGATCGGAGAACATTATAAAGATATCAGGGATGAGATGATCCGCTGCCTGTAAAACAACAGCGGCTGATCACAACGAAGGATCTGTAAAACAGGCGCATGACTTTTCCTGGAGTCATGCGCCTGTTTATTTTCTTTTTGCGCCGGTGTTACCAGGCGCAAACGGTGCCGTCACATCGCGGCTCGGTTCCGCCGACAAGCATACCGTTTTCCATACGCCAGATGATCTGACCTCTTCCCATGGAGGTATTCTGATTGAGCACTTCTACTTCATGGCCCTTTGCTTCCAGAGCCGCACCGACGGATGCGGGGACTTCCCGCTCCAGCTGGATGTGCTTTTTGCCTGTCCACTGGATACGGGGAGCATCCAGGCACTCCTGGGGATTCATATGATAATCCACAGTATTTACGACGACCTGTACATGTCCCTGCGGCTGCATAAAAGCACCCATGACCCCGAAGGGCCCCACCGCGCAGCCATTTTTTAAAAGAAATCCCGGAATAATGGTGTGGTAGGATTTTTTTCCGCCCTGCAGGAAATTATCACTGTCCGGATCCAGAGAAAAATTAGCGCCGCGGTTCTGAAGAGAGATCCCGGTTCCGGGAATTACGATCCCTGCCCCAAACCCGGTATAGTTGCTCTGGATAAAAGAAACCATATTTCCGTAAGGATCAGCTGTGCACAGATAAATGGTTCCTCCGCTGGAGGGATCGCCGGCCTCGGGCATGAGGGCCTGGCCGCTGATCAGGGATCTTCTCCTGGCGGCATAATCTTCATCAAGCAGATCCTTTACACTGGTCCGCATTGACCTGGGATCAGCCACGTATTTTCTGGTGTCGGCGAAGGCAAGTTTGATGCTTTCAACGATTTTGTGGTAGGTGTCTGCACATTCACGCTCTTCGGATAAAGGGAGTCCCTTCAGGATATTCAGAGCCATCAGCACGGTGATCCCATGTCCATTGGGCGGAATTTCACAGACAGTATAACCTTTGTAATCCGTGGTGATGGGTTCTACCCATTCTGGATAGTATGTGCGGAAATCTTCTTCACAGAAGAAACCACCGCTCTGCCGGCTGAAAGCGGTTATTTTTTCCATTAACGGGCCACGGTAATAGCTCTCGCAGTCCGTAGAGGCGAGCTCTTCCAGCGTATCCGCATAGGCAGGCCACTTAAACAGATCACCGGCCCTGTAGGGAGAACCGTCTTCCTTCATAAAAGCTGTCCACCAGTACCGGTGGGGCAGGGCATCCTTTTCCATGGCCTTTTTGATCCGCAGGGAATCTTTTGACCACTGGCGTGCGACATTCACGGTGACGGGACATCCTTCACGGGCGTAGGAAACGGCAGGAGAAAACAGATCTTTCAGCGGCATGGTGCCAAACCTGCGGCTCAGTTCCGCCCATCCGGCAGGAGCCCCCGGGACCATAGTCGGAAGCCACCCGTTAAAGGGAACCGAGGTCAATCCTGCGTTCAGGAAGATTTCGGCGGAGAGATTGAAAGGAGATCTGCCGCTGGCATTCAGGCCGTACAGCTTTTTCTCTTTCTCTATCCAGACCAGTGCAAAGCAGTCGCTTCCTAGTCCGTTTCCGGTCGGCTCCAGCAAAGGCATGGAGGCTGCCATGGCCACAGCGGCATCTATGGCGTTGCCTCCTTTTTTCATGATGTCGATCCCAATCTGCGCTCCGAGGGGAACTGAGGTGCAGGCCATCGCCCTTGGCGCGTAGACCACGGTGCGGTGGGAGGGGTAACTGTATTTATGAGCATCAAACATCGGCATGAAAATCCCTCCTTGTACAAAAGAACTGCAGAAAAAAAACAACAAGAAACTACCAGCAGGAAACTACCAGCAGGAAACTACCAGCAGGAAACTACCTGGAAGAAACTACCAGCAGGAAACTACCAGCAGGAAACTACCTGCAGGAAACTACCCGCAGGAAACTACCAGCAGAAAACCATCAGCAGGAAACCACCAGCAGGAAACTGCCCGCAGGAAACCACCTGCAGAAAAACTACATGTAGAAAGACTGCCTGCAGAAAAACCTTCTGGTCTCCTCATAAGAAATTCCGAAAAAGTCCCGGGAAGGTATCCCGGGACAAGTTCATTTGAAAACGGTTTTCTGCAGAAAGATGATTCCGGCCAGGCAGGCCAGGCCTGCCACATCGGTCACCAGCCGGCTGTCGATCAGAAGATAAGCGCCGATTCCGGCAGCGATCCGCAAAATAACATGCATCCTTCCAAACAGATATCCTTCCACAGCCGCGGCGATCAGCAGTACACCTGCGCAGGCGGTCGCAGCGACCTGCAGTCCCGTCAGCAGGGTAACCTGTTCCAGTAAAAGCTGCGGATTATAGACAAACATGAAGGGTACGATAAACCCAGCCAGAGCCAGCCGTACCGACTGCCAGCCGGTTTTCATGGGACTCCCTCCCGAAAGTCCGGCTGCCGCAAACGAGGCAAGAGCTACAGGAGGTGTAAGATTCGCGAACATCGCGAAATAAAAACAGAACATATGGGCCACGATATTCGGCTGGCCCAGTTCCACCAGGGCAGGCGCCGCGATCGTTGCCGTGATCAGGTAGGACGGAATGGAAGGAAGCCCCATCCCCAGGATCATGCAGGTAACCATCGTAAAGAGCAGGGTCAGCATCAGGCTCTGTCTTCCGATACTGATAATGGCGTGGGCGACATTCAGGGCAAATCCTGTCATTCCGCAGATGCCTACGATGATGCCCACACAGGCGCAGGCCATGGCTACGGAAACGGTGGATTTTGCGCCGGCTGCGAAGGCATCACCGATATCCCGGGGACTCATGCGGCTGACGGGACGCAGCTCCGCTACAACGATCGTGACAAGGATCGTCCAGAAAGCACTGCGGATCACAGTCTGCCCGCTGAAGATCAGCATGTACAGAAGAAAGGCGATGGGGATCAGCAGATGGCCGCGTTCCTTCATTACCTGGCCGACCTTGGGCATCTGATCCTTTGGAAGCCCGTTCAGATGATCCTTTGTTGCCCGCATCTGCACCTGGATGATGATCCCGAGATAGTAGAGCAGGGCAGGAATGACAGCGGCTTTAATAATGGAAGAGTATTTATATCCAAGCGTTTCCGCCATGACAAAAGCGGCAGCGCCCATGATGGGTGGAAGCAGCTGCCCGCCCACGGAAGCGGTCGCTTCTACGGAACCGGCAAATTCTTTGGAATAGCCGGTTTTTTTCATAAGAGGAATGGTAAAGGTTCCTGTCGTGACGACATTGGCTACGGCAGATCCGTTGATGGAACCCAGGAAACCGGAAGCAAGGACGGCTACCTTTGCGGGGCCGCCTTTGGTATGGCCTGCCAGGGCGTTTGCGATATCATTAAAAAACTGGCCCATGCCGCACTTGTTCATTACTTCTCCAAAAATGATAAACAGAACAATGTAGGTGGCGGCTACCTTGATGGATGTACCGTATATGCCGTATACGTCCGTGGTCAGGTAGGTGACGATCCGGTGCCAGTTATAGCCGCGGTGTTTGAAGATCCCCGGGAATGAACGCCCGTAGATCGCATAGAGCAGGAAAATAATAGAAAGGATCGGCAGTGCCCACCCGCTCAGGCGCCGGGAGCATTCCAGCACCAGCAGGATCAGAATTGTCCCGAAAACGATATCGACCATCTCACCGCGGAAACCGGTGGATATAAATACAGGATAGCGTACAAAGACATAGACCGGCATGCTGGCGGACAGAGGAATAAAAATCCAGTCGTACCAGGCGATGTTCTTTCTGCTGGATTTTTTAAAGGCCGGATACATGGCAAAGCCCAGTACCAGGATCAGCCCGACATGGATGGCGTGATGCTTGATGTTGACCATCTGAAGAGCCCGGATCCCCGAAGCATAAGCCAGATGATAGATCGTAAATCCAAGACACAGAACATAGATCAGGTTTTTCAGCCATCCGGCCTGGAAGGTTCGGGTGCGGGATTCTTTTTCATATTTTTCCATGATCTCGGCACCCTTATCGACAGCAGACAAAGACGCGCCGTTCACAGAAACATCTGTAGTTTTATCAGTGTTGGACACTTGTAAGATTCCCCCTTATATTGATGATTTCTCCCAGAATTTTGCTGGCATCGGGCAGAGTACGGAAATCAAATACTTCCGTCCCGTTCAGGGAGAGGCCTTTCATATAGACAGCAGATGTGATCCATTTGAAACAGGGAAAGACGCTGTTGATATCTTCCATCCAGACCAGGCCGTCCTCCACGCGCGTCGGTACATCCATCTCCGCAGGAATACCGGCCCCGTATCCCGCCACGGCGATCGCGTCCAGATTAAACTGATCATCTTCCCTGATCGTATAATACTCATACCAGGGAATATGTTCAAAGGAATGTTCGATCTCCAGGCGGAGCTGGTCGCCTGCCTTTACCGGTACGGAAAATACTTCTGTTTCACGGACACGGTCATACAGCCGGAAACGTTTACCGGCAGGTGCAAAAAAGCCCCACCAGATGAAAACACCCGCAGCAGCCAGAAGGACAGGCACCCACATCCACTTCATCCACTTTTTTATCTTCATTTCCGGCCTCCATGATATTTTGCCGTAAACGAGCAGGCAGGAAACAGTATGCCGTGTGGTGTTTCCTGCTAAAGAAAAAGCCGCGGAAGCACAATGTGCATCCGCGGCTTTGGAATCGAATTACTGAATGTAACCGTTATCTTTCCAGAACTCTTCAGCACCGGGGTGCAGCGGAAGCTGGATATCATCTACACCGAAGGTAATGTCGATGTTCTTATCGGCAGCGTTGTGAGAGGCCTTGATGGTGGAAATGTTGGCAAAAATGCCTTCCAGCATATCGTAAACCATCGCGTCACTTAAATCTTTACGAACAAGCATGATGTTGTAGACGAATACGCCTTCTACATCTTCTTCGTTATTGTAAGTGTTTGCGGGGATAACGGATTTGGCATAGTAAGGATTCTCTGTAACAAGTTTTTCACGGCCCTCTCCATCGATCGGGATGATGACCATGTCGTACTGCACGCCAAGTTCCATAACGGTAGCATTTGGCAGACCGGAGGTTACAAATACGGCGTCGCACTGTCCGTTTTTCATGTTGTCGATCGCTTCGCCGTAAGCCAGGTAGTCGGGAGTAATGTCGTCATAGGTGATTCCGTAAGCAGCCAGGATCATACGGGCATTGATTTCCACACCGGAGTTGGAGGCACCGACGCCGACGCGTTTGCCCTTTAAGTCTTCTACACAGGTGATGCCGGTATCGGCTGTTGTAACAAGCTGTACGTAATTCGGCCACAGACGCATCATGGCGCGCAGGTCTTCGGCAGGCTCCTGGCCTTCGTAGGCACCGGTAGCTGTATAAGCCTGCATAACGGCATCCTGCATGGCAATGGCGATCTCACAGTCACCACCGAGGATATTCATGATGTTCTGACCGGTGGCATTGGTCGCTTCGGCGGAAGTCTGATAGCCGTAATCCTGAAGAGCAGTAGCGAAAGCGCCGCCGATCGGGAAATAGATGCCGGAAGTAGGACCGGTACCGACGGTTACAAATTCATCAGCCCGTTCATCCTCCGTCAGGCCTTTGCCTTCGGATGCGAATGCCGGTAAAGCAGAGCCAACGAACATACAGGCAGCGAGGAGCAGTGCGATCGATTTTTTCATGAGGTTCCTCCTTTTTCATGTTTTAATGATAAGATGATACATAAAGAACAATGGTGTTCATACATACAGATTCTGCTTGCATGAATGTCTGTTTTCGTTCTATAAAAATATATCATTTGCCGGTAGAACTTGTCAATAATAAAATAGTAAGTCATCACCGTATCAACGCAATAAAGCGAACACAATAAAGCGCAGATACATCCGGTCTGTCCGTTTGGATTGACGAAACAGAAGGATGCACGATATAATAAAGCTGGTTGATTGGCAGATGCATTTTGCATCAGGTTTTATAAACAGGAGAAAGAAGGATATGAGTAATTATTTCATCAATGCGAAAGTAAAAAAGAGCAGGATCAACAAGGAAATATACGGCCATTTTTCTGAACATCTCGGCCGCTGCATCTACGAAGGAATCTATGTCGGAGAAAATTCGGAGATCCCCAATGTAAACGGGATGCGCACCGATGTGGTGGAAGCCCTGAAGGAGATCAGGGTCCCGGTCCTTCGCTGGCCGGGCGGGTGTTTTGCAGATGAATACCACTGGAAAGACGGTATCGGGCCAAAGGAAAGCCGTAAAAAGATGATCAACACCCACTGGGGCGGGGTGATTGAGGACAACAGCTTCGGGACGCATGAATATATGGAACTTTGCCGCCAGCTGGGCTGTGAGACCTACGTAAATGGAAACCTCGGAAGCGGAACGGTTCAGGAAATGTCCGAATGGGTCGAATATATGACGTTTTCCGGTCTGTCGCCCATGACAGAACAGAGAAAGGCTAATGGTCATGAGGAACCCTGGAAGCTGAATTTCTTTGGCGTCGGAAATGAAAACTGGGGCTGCGGCGGCAACATGACGCCCGAATTCTACGGAAATGAATACCGCAGATATCAGACCTATGTCCGTCAGTATAACCTTCCGGAAGGGGAGGAGAAATGTTTTGACAACAAAAATATGGTACGCCGGATCGCCTGCGGGCCGAATACGGGCGATACCGAGTGGACAGAAGGCGTTCTGAAGACCCTGTTCCGGCACTGCGAAGAGAGTCTGCACGGGAATGCCGAAGGTCTTTCTCTTCATTATTATACAGTTCCGGGCGTCTGGAGCCACAAGGGCAGCGCAACAGAGTTTGATACAAAGGAATATTACAGAACCCTCTGCAAGGCGCATTATATGGAAGAGCTGATCAGGATGCACAGTGCCATCATGGACCACTATGATCCGCAGAAGAAGCTGGGCCTGGTCGTAGATGAATGGGGTACCTGGTACGATGTGGAGCCGGGAACCAATCCGGGATTCCTGTACCAGCAGAATACCATGCGCGATGCGCTGGTTGCCGGTCTTACGCTCAATATTTTCAACAAACATACCGACCGTGTAAAGATGGCAAACATTGCCCAGATGGTGAACGTACTCCAGTCGGTACTTCTTACAGAAGGGCCGCGTATGGTGAAAACGCCGACCTGGCATGTGTTTAACCTTTATAAGACCCATCAGGAAGCGGACCTTCTCGATTCTTATCTCGAGACCGAGTGCATAGGAGAGGAAGATGAATACCAGATTCCGAATCTTACCGAATCGGCATCGATCGGTCAGGACGGAAAGATCCATATCACCATGACCAATCTTTCTCCGGATAAGAGCTATCCGGTCAATGTTGTTCTGACAGGCTGTAAGCCTGAAAAGGTAAACGCCTGCATTCTGACAGAAGCGATGGGGGCTTACAACACCTTTGACGAGCCGGAGAATGTGAAGACCTGCGCATTTGATGGTGTTGAGATCACAGAGGAAGGCCTGAAATTCGACATCCCGTCCTGCAGCGTCCTGTTGATCGAGGTTGCGTAATACCGATGGCAGGAATCACAGAAAAAGGGGCAGCGGGTCTTAGAGTCTGCAGAAAATGCCTCCTGGCGGATATGAAGGAGGAGGATTTTTTCAGGACTCTCAGGAGCCACATCCGGAACATCGATGAAGATCTGAAGGTGGACCATACTGTTTATGAAAAAAGACTGGACCAGTGCAGGGCATGCGACGACCTGATATCCGGCATGTGCAGGATCTGCGGCTGTTACGTGGAAATGCGCGCCATCATGAAGAAGAATGCCTGCCCCCGGGTCCATCCGAAGTGGCAGAAAGAAAATGTATGTATGAATATTTATTAAAGGATCAGGCGGTTCAGATCATAAAATACACGGGGGAAGATAAGAGGGCCGAAGTACCGGATCAGATAGAAGGATTTCCTGTGAAGGCGATCGGAGACTACGCTTTTTCCGGGACCCCGGTGACGGAGATCTTTCTTCCCCCGGGGATCACCCGGATGGGCCGCTATGCCCTGTATCATTGCAGCAGTCTTAAGAAATTCTGCTTTTATAACAGTCTGCGGGATTTCGGGGCAGGCGCCTTTACCGGGTGCCATCATATTTCCTGGATCCGGATCGACTTTGAGGAAGAAGAAACATCCTCTCTCCGGGATGTCCTGATGGAAATACCGGAGGAAGTACTGGTGGAATATCATTGCGGTGAAAAAACGGCCATGCTTCCGTTTCCGGAATTTTATGAGGAGGGAGTTGAGAATACCCCCGCCCGGATCATCGAATCCCATACCCATGGAAGCGGCCTGCTTTACAGAAACTGCTTTGTGAACAGAAGACTTCAGTTTCACGAGTATGATAAACGATTTGCCAATGCCCTGGGACAGGAAAGCGAGGAGTTTCTGGTACGACTTTCGGCCCTCCGGCTCCGGTATCCCTGCGACCTTGTGCCTTCGGCAAATGCAGTTTATGAAACCTATCTGAAAGAGCATTTCCAGCGCGCGCTGGATTACTTCCGGA
>CACZPF010000123.1 GCA_902782975.1 uncultured Lachnospiraceae bacterium | reverse complement strand
GCGAAGACAAAAAATCTTTGAAATTATGATGCCTGCGTTGTAAAATAGACCAGACTGGGTCGCACTTCTTATAGGTTTGAGAGTTGGAAGAAATAATAGAAAATCATGAAGAAAGGAACGATTACAATGAAAATCGCAGTTACATATGAAGATGGTCAGGTATTCCAGCATTTTGGACATACTGAACAGTTTAAATTGTATGATGTAGAAGACGGGGAAATCAAAGGAGAACAGATCGTTGATACAAATGGCAGCGGTCATGGTGCCCTCGCCGGGTTTCTCGGGACAGTCAGAGCGGATGTCCTGATCTGCGGCGGCATCGGAATGGGAGCACAGATGGCTCTTGAGGATGCCGGGATAGAGCTGTGCGCAGGAGCGTCCGGCAGCGCAGACGAGGCAGTTAAAGCATATCTTCGCGGTGAACTGCACAACACAGGAGCAAACTGCGACCACCATCATGGAGAAGACCATGCCTGCGGTGAACATGGCTGTGGAGGCCATGGAGAAGACCATGCCTGTGGAGAGCACGGCTGCGGCAGTCAAGGAGAGGGCGGGTGTCATGGGGGCTGTCATTCGGCACCGACGATCGAAGGCAAGAATGTCGGCAAAAAATGCCGCACCCATTATCGCGGAACCTTCAACGACGGCACACAGTTTGATTCCTCCTACGACAGGGGCGAGCCTCTGGAATTTGTCTGCGGTGCAGGTATGATGATCAGGGGCTTTGATGCGGCTGTGGCAAATATGGAAGTCGGACAGATCGTCGATGTCCATCTGATGCCCTCCGAGGCATACGGCGAGGCAGATCCGGACGCGATTTTTACGCTGGAACTTTCGCAGCTTCCCGGAGCGGAGGCACTGTCTGCGGGGCAGCAGGTCTATCTGCAGAATCAGTATGGACAGCCGTTTCCTGTAAAGGTCGTGGCAAAAGACGAGAAGACGATCACCTTTGATGCCAATCATGAAATGGCCGGGAAAGAGCTGAACTTCCGTATTGAACTGGTGGAGGTGCTTTAAAAAGGTGCCGTAAACCTGTATGCAGCCCGTGTTTCGCACGGCTTCACTGTGGAGACAGGGGGAGGTACTCTGTCTCTTTCATAAAGATTTCAGCAGCGTTGCAGGAGGTATCTATGGGAAAAAAGGTTGTGGCGGCGGGGCATATCTGTATTGATATCACACCCGCGATCGGGGGGAATAAGGTTTCCGAGATCGGTCAGATGCTGCTTCCGGGCAAGCTTGTTAATGTCGGTGCGGCTGATGTCCATACGGGCGGAAGTGTTGCGAATACAGGCCTTGCCATGAAAATACTGGGAGCTGATGTATATCTGGCCGGTAAAATCGGTGATGATGCTTTTGGCGATATGATCGAAGGCGTAGTCAGCCGGTACGGAGCGGAAAAGGGGCTCATCCGGAAGGCGGGAGAATCTTCCTCCTATTCGGTGGTTCTGGCCGTGCCGGGGATCGACAGGATCTTTCTGCATCATCCGGGGGCGAATGATACGTTTACGGCCGATGATTTATCGGAAGATCTGATGAAGGACACCGTACTGTTTCATTTCGGGTATCCTCCGCTGATGAAAAAAATGTACGAAAATGAAGGGAATGGCCTTCTGGAAGTCATGAAAAAGGCAAAATCCTTCGGAGCAGCGACCTCTCTCGACATGGCGGCAGTGGACCCTGCCTCCGAATCCGGAAAGGCAGACTGGAAAAAGATCCTTCAGAAGGTGCTTCCCTATGTAGATATATTTGTGCCCAGTATTGAAGAACTATATTATATGCTGGACAGGGACGGTTTCGATGCGCTTCAGAAGAGGGCCGGCGGCAGGGATGTCTGTGAAGTTCTTTCTCTTTCTGAAGATATCAGGCCGCTGGCGGATCAGTGTATGGCCATGGGAACAAAGATCCTTCTGATCAAATGCGGGGCACCCGGTATGTATTACAGGACGTCTTCCGAAGAAGTTCTCCGGAAGATTCCTGAAAATCTGGGACTGGATACAAAAACCTGGGCAGATAAAGAAGGTTTTGAAAAAAGCTACGTGCCGGATCGTATCCTTTCCGGTACGGGTGCGGGAGATACCAGCATAGCGGCATTTCTTACTTCCCTTTTAAAAGGCTGCGCGCCGGAAAAATGCATGCAGTATGCGGTGGGGACTGGTGCCTGCTGCGTGGCGGCCTACGATGCGCTGAGCGGTCTTCTGCCTCTTGAAGAACTGGAGAAGAGGATCAGTGCCGGATGGCCGAAGAATATGGCCTGAGAAGGAATTCTGAAGAATGATCCGGAAAAGTAAATGCCACTTGACATAGAGAGGAGATACGTTCATGTTAGTAAACTTAAATGAAGTGCTGATCCCGGCAAAAAAGAACCATTATGCGGTCGGGCTTTTTAACGCGGTAAACCTGGAGCTTGCCCGGGGCATCCTTGCGGCGGCCGAAAGTACAGGTTCTCCGGTCATCATGGGAACAGCGGAGGTGCTTTTCCCCTACGGCCCGCTGGAAGAGGTATCCTATTATCTGCTTCCCATGGCGAAAAAGTCTCATGTGCCGGTCGTTATTCACCTGGACCACGGCCTTCGGAAGGAGACCTGCCTGAAAGCATTGGAGCTTGGCTTTTCTTCTATCATGTATGACTGCTCCACAGATCCTTACGAAGAAAATGTAAAGAAAGTAAAAGAGATGGCCGACATCGCCCATTCTTACGGGGCGACCATCGAAGGCGAGCTGGGCCATGTGGGCGATAATCCTGATTCTGCTGAGGCGGCAGGTAAAGAAGGCGCTTTCGATCCAGCCAAATATTATACGGATCCCAAAGTGGCAAAAGACTATGTGGATAAGACCGGTGTAGATGCACTGGCCATTGCCGTGGGGAATGCACATGGTGCCTATAAATTCCCGCCGAAGCTGGATTTTGAGCGGATCCGCACTATTGCGCAGACGGTGGATGTGCCTCTGGTACTGCACGGCGGTTCAGGTCTGTCGGATAATGATTTCCGCCAGGCTATAAAGGAAGGAATTGCGAAGGTCAATATCTTTACTGATATCAATGTGGCAGCCGTTAAGGCCGAATTTGAACGTTTCAGCTCTATGGACAAGGGTCTGATCGATCTGATCCCGGCAGCCGTGGAGGCTGTTAAGCAGGAAGCGGTTAAGAAGATGGAACTCTTCTCCAGTACCGGCAAGGCAGGATCCTATGTAGCCGGCATGCTTCGGGAAAAAAATGTCGATTCCGAAACCATCGTAAAAGCAGTCGCCAGCGAAGTAATAAAGGAGCTGAAAGCCCACGGTGTGATAAAATAGAAGAACAGATCGAATGTATACACTGCTCTGATCCATACGGTCAGGGCAGTATCAATATGGTGGGTATTATAAAAAAGGAAACGTATGAATCATAAAAGCAGATTCATAAAATGGTATCTATTAGTAAATGAATGTGATAAGATAAAGGAGTCATATTGATAAAGGATACAGAGGATGGCAAAGGACAGTTCTTTTGTTTACACGTATCTTTTGTATCCCTGTAGAATCATTCGATCAAGAAAGGAGAACCTTGGTATGATATCTGTAAGATTAGCAGATAATTGGCAGATGCGATGTGTGGGCAGCGAGGAATATCAGAATGCAGTCGTGCCGGGAACGGTATATACAGATCTGCTGCGAAACGGAAATATGGCAGATCCTTACTATAAGGATAATGCAGACAAAGTCCTGAAGCTGATGGATGAGGATTATGAGTACCAGACGAGTTTCTCCTGTGATACGGATCTTCTGGACTGCCGCCGCGTGGTTTTAAGGTTCGACGGCATAGATACCATCGCAGATGTGTTTTTGAACGGACATCTTCTGGGTTCTCCCGAAAACATGCACCGCACCTGGGAATATGAGGTGAAGGAACTTCTGAAACCTTCGGATAATGAACTCCGGGTCATTCTTCATTCACCAAATAAATACATTGCAGAAGCTTATCAGCGCAGTGAAACCCACGGCAGCGATGATGCTATGGAAGGATTTGTCCATATCCGCAAAGCGCATTGCATGTTCGGCTGGGACTGGGGCGCTCATCTGCCGGATGCGGGAATTTTCCGCCCGGTGACACTCCTCGGCATACAGGAAACCCGGATCGACAGTGTATATATTACCCAGAACCACACGGACGGACAGGTATCCCTTCAGTTTGATGTGGCTGTACAGGAGAATGCCGCAGATGCGAATAAGAGTATCGAGAAGGCTGACGGTGCAGACAAAATCTCCTACTGTGTGAAGATCACGGATCCGGAAGGAAACGAGATTACAGCGGACGGAAATCCGAAAGAGATCACAATAGAAGAGCCCCGTCTCTGGTGGCCGAATGGTTATGGCCGGCAGGACCTTTATACGGTGAACGTCCTTCTTATGTGGGACGGCCGCGTGGTAGATGAATGGAAAAGACGTATCGGCCTTCGTACCATGACGATGAATACACAGAAGGACGAATGGGGGAACAAGTTTGCTTTATGTGTCAACGGTGTTGATATTTTTGCCATGGGTGCGGATTATATTCCGGAGGATCACCTGATCGGCCAGATAACACCGGAGGTGACGAGAAAACTGCTCACCAAGGCAAAATGGGCTAATTTCAACTCGATCCGTGTCTGGGGAGGCGGTTATTATCCGGAGGACTGGTTCTACGATCTGTGTGATGAGCTGGGCCTGGTCGTGTGGCAGGACTTTATGTTTGCCTGCGCCGTCTATGATCTGACGCCGGAATTCGAGGCAAATATCCGGGCAGAGTTTATCGATAATATCAAACGGATCCGTCATCACGCGAGTCTTGGACTCTGGTGCGGAAACAATGAAATGGAAGAGTTTGTGGAACAGAGGAACAGCTGGGTAACCAAGCCGCAGGAGGTAAGGGATTATCTGTTCATGTATGAGCGGATCATTCCGGAAGTCCTGAAACAGTATGACCCGAACACGTTCTACTGGCCTTCCAGTCCGTCATCCGGCGGAAGCTTTGATTTCCCGCAGGACCCGAACCGGGGCGATGTTCATTACTGGGAAGTCTGGCACGGCAACAAACCCTTTACGGAATACCGGAAGTATTTCTTCCGCTATCTGTCCGAATTCGGCTTCCAGTCCTTCCCGTCCATGAAGACCATCGAGACCATCAGCGATGATCCGGCCGACTGGAATATCTTCTCCTATGTGATGGAAAAGCATCAGCGGAACGGTAGCGCCAACGGAAAGATCATGAACTATATGCAGCAGACCTACCGTTATCCGTCGGATTTCCAGACAGTACTGTATGCTTCTCAGCTTCTGCAGGCGGATGGGATCCGGTACGGCGTGGAGCATTTCCGCCGCAACAGAGGCCGCTGCATGGGAGCCATATACTGGCAGCTGAATGACTGCTGGCCTGTCGCGTCCTGGTCTTCCATCGATTACTGCGGTAGGCTGAAGGCGCTGCACTATTATGCAAAGCGGTTCTTTGCACCGCTTATGATCTCCTGTGAAGAACAGGGACTTATGACCTCCGGAAGAGACCTGAACCGGCAGCATTTTGATGAGTTTGAAAAGTCGATCCGGCTGAACGTGGCGAACGAGACCTTTGAAGACGAAGATCTGCTTGTCCGCTGGGCTGTGCGGAATCCGAAGGCGGAAATCATTAAGAGCGGGGAAGAAACGGTCAAGGTTCCCGCGCTGACCAGCGTATGGCTGGATAAGATCGACCTTGCAGATATCGACATCTACCGGGAGTATATAAGCTATGAGCTTGTAAAAGACGGAACAGTTGTCTCCGAAGGAACGGTAAACCTGTCTTATCCCAAGTATTTTGTGTACGAAGATCCGCACCTTACCTGTCAGGTAAACGGCAATGAGATCACCGTGACGGCAGATGCCTACGCAAAGAGCGTGGAGATTCTGAACGATAACGAAGATCTGATCCTTTCTGACAACTACTTTGATATGAATGCCGGGACAAAGACCGTCGCCGTGGAAAGCGGAGACATCACAAACCTGCGGCTTCGCAGCGTATTTGATATCCGGTAAAAAAAGGCAGAAAGATAAGAAGAAGAAACCGTGGAAAGTTTTCCTGTTTTCCCCCCGTCAAGAAAAAAGAGGACCCTTTAGGGCCCTCTTTTTTCTTGACGGGGGAAAGAACGGGGGAGTATTATTTTCTTAAAAGGGAGACAGAGCCGTGTTCTGTATGATAAAGACGATTTCCTGTCTCCGGTGATTTTTCTTTTTAGTCAGCAGGAAGGAATAGATATGCGATTTATTTTTTCTTACATGAAAAGGCTGTGGGGCAGGATCGCGGCGGGGATGTCCATTAAACTGATCGGAACACTGACAGAGCTCGCTCTCCCCTATATCCTGGAACATATCATTGATGATCTTGTCCCTTTAAAGCAGATGGATAAAATCATGCTCTGGGGGCTTCTTATGATTATTGTGGCTGTGGCTACCTGGCAGATCAATGTGTTTGCCAACAGGATCGCCATAAAAAATGCCAGGCAGGTCTCTTATGAGGTACGGCGGGATCTGTTTAACAGGACTCTTGGCCTGTCCGGGAATCAGTTTGACGACTTTAGCCTGCCGAGTCTGATCAGCCGTATGACCAGCGACAGCTATAATGTCCAGTCTTTTGTACAGGTATTCCAGACCTTATGTATCCGCGCTCCGATTACCATGATCGGTGGTATTATCATCGCCCTCACCATGGACCGCATGCTTGCGTCTATCTTATGCATCATGCTGCCGATCCTGCTGCTGGTGATCATCGGGGTGTCGGTTCTCAGCATCCCGCTTTACAATCTGGTGCAGCAGCGGCTGGATGATCTGGTGCGGATCCTGCGGGAAAATATTACAGGGATCCGGGTGGTAAAAGCCCTGTCCAAACGGGACTATGAGATCCGCAGGTTTCAGCAGGCCAATGAGCATATGAAGAAAACTGACATCAAGGCCAGCACGGTGCTTGCGCTGCCGGGACCGTTTATGCAGCTGTGCCTGAATATCGGACTTACCCTGGTAGTTTATTTTGGGGCGGTGCGGGTGAATGAAGGCCTGGCAAAGCCCGGGGTGGTGCTGGCTTTTCTGACTTATTTTAATATGATCATCCAGGGAGCCATGGCGTTTACCCGTATTTTTACCATGCTTAGCAAGGCAGCAGCTTCGGCAGACCGTATCGCTCTGGTGATCCAGGCGCCGGAAACCCAGCCAGTGCTTGCAAAGGAAGTTACGAAAAAGCCGGAAGACGATGAGCTCATCCGGTTTGAACATGTCAATTTCAGCTATGGGAGCATGGATGCAGAGTCCGACCGGGAGTTATGTCTTAAGGATATCAGTTTTTCTATCAGAAAAGGGGAGAGCCTTGGCATCATCGGACCGACCGGCTGCGGAAAAACAACCATTATCAACCTGTTGATGCGTTTTTATGATGTGCCGGATGGCGGTGTTTATGTCGGAGGACGGGACGTCCGGACCTGGGATAAGGATGAACTTCGCAGAAAATTTGGCATCGCCATGCAGAATGACGTGGTATTCCATGATACCATCCGTGGGAATATCTCCTTCGGAAGAGATGTCGGAAATGAACAGGTCGAGTTTGCGGCGGAAAATGCCATGGCTTCGGAATATATTAAAGGATTGAATGGAAAATATGATTTTATGGTGGATATGAAAGGCATGAATCTTTCCGGCGGACAGAGGCAGAGGCTTCTGGTCGCCAGAGCTCTTGCGGCGGACCCGGAGATCCTGATTCTGGACGACTCTTCCTCAGCGCTGGATTATCAGACGGATGCTGCTCTCAGGAAAGCACTGGGGACGTTCTATCCGGATACCACAAAGATTATCGTGGCTCAGAGAGTAAGCTCTATTCAGAACATGACCAGGATCCTTGTCCTCGATAATGGACAGTGTATCGGGTACGGAACCCATGAAGAGCTCCTTGCGACCTGCGATATGTACCGGGATATCTACCAGACCCAGATGGGAGCTCTTGCCTGAAAAAATCCAGGGAAAGATCAGGGGCTTTATACCTATGAATGAACAGGAGGCAGCAGATGCCCGGACCAGGTGACCGGGGCGGAAGAGAACGTCCCAAAAACGCCAGAGGCGCCCTTCGGCGCATACTGGATTATCTGATGAATTACAAATATGCAGTCCTGCTGCTGGTGATACTGGCGCTTTTCTGCAATCTGGGGAATCTTTTAGGCCCCACCTTTGCGGGAAAAGCAATCAACGCGATCAGTCCCGGCAAAGGAAAAGTGGATTTTGACACAGTCATTCACTATGCGCTTCTTATGCTGATCGTTTATGTGGCCAGTAATCTTCTGCAGTTTCTGGTCAGCATCGGCATGATGCGCATCAGCAAAAAAGTTGCCGCCCGAATGAGGGATGATGTATTTCAGAAGCTGCAGACCCTTCCGGTAAGCTATTTTGACAGAAATCAGGCGGGAGATATAATGAGCCGGGTCTCCTATGATATCGACGTTGTCGCCACAAGCCTTGGCACGGATGTAGTCCAGATCATTACAAGCCTGATCACGGTGGCGGGGTCCTTTATCATGATGTGCGTCATTTCTCTGCCGCTGACGGGCTGTATGCTGGTGACGATCCCTTTTTCCGTCATCTATACCAGCCGGATGCGCAGGAAAACGAGACCGCTCTATGCCAGGCGGAGCGCCGCTTATGGAGAGATGAACGGTTTTGTGGAAGAGATGTTTACCGGACAGAAGACGATCCTGGCTTATGCTCACGAAGAGGCGGTCAGCAGACAGTACGATCAGGTGAACAGAAATGCGGCAGATGCCTATGCCCGAGCAGATGGCATGGGAATGACCATGGGACCGACCATGGGCTTTATCAATAACCTGGGGCTGTCTCTGATCGGGATGACGGGAGCATTTCTGTACTTATACGAAATTGTAAGCCTTGGGCAAATCTCCTCCTTTATTCTTTACTCGAGGAAGTTTTCCGGTCCTGTTAATGAGATCGCCAATATTATTAATGAGATTTTTTCAGCGCTGGCGGCTTCTGAAAGGATCTTCCGGCTTCTGGACGAGGCTGAAGAGCCGGCAGATGCAAAAGATGCGGGGGATCTTTCGGAGGTCAGAGGAGATGTGGAGTTTAAGAATGTTTCTTTTGGCTATGTGCCCGGAAAGACGATTCTTCACGATCTTTCGCTTACTGCACAGCAGGGAAAAATGATCGCGATCGTTGGACCTACCGGTGCAGGAAAGTCTACGATCATCAACCTGCTGATGCGGTTTTACGATGTGGATAAAGGTGCCATTTATATTGACGGGAATGAGATACTGTGTATTAAACGGGACAGTCTTCGCCGGAGTTTTGCCATGGTGCTGCAGGATACCTGGCTGTTCCGGGGAACCATGTTCGAAAACATCGCCTACGGCAAGGAGAATGCCTCCCGGGAAGAAGTGATCCGGGCTGCCAGAGCGGCGAAGATCCATAATTATATCATGCGTCTTCCTAAAGGGTATGATACGATCATAAGCGAAGACGGAGGCAACATCAGCAAGGGGCAGAAGCAGCTGCTGACCATCGCCCGTGCCATGCTCTATGATACCAGTATGCTGATCCTTGACGAAGCGACCAGCAACGTGGATACGAATACGGAGAGAGCTGTCCAGAAGGCCATGCGGAATCTGATGAAGGATAAGACGAGCTTTGTGATCGCTCACCGTCTTGCTACGATCCAGAACGCGGACCTGATTTTGGTTATTGATCATGGAGATGTGGTGGAAAAGGGGACGCATGAAGATCTGATGAAGAAGCGAGGATTTTACTATAAGATGTATGCGTCCCAGTTTGAATAAGGGGTCGGAATAAGAAGTCGGTAACGGTATTTCAAAACCAGTAGATCGGATCGGTCAGGTCTGCCGGGGCAGACCGGAAAGGAGTAGACAAATATCATGAGCAGCGAAATGAAATGGATCATCCCGCCGGAAGACATGGGGGATGTGGTGCCTCTGTTTTTAAAGGATTTCCATGCCGGGAAGAATGTGGAGAGCGCCTGGCTGACGATCACCTGTCTGGGTGTTTATGCAGCCAGTCTCAACGGAGCCAGGGTCGGTGAGTATATAATGGCTCCCGGATGGACCAGCTACAGGAAACGCCTTCAGTACCAGGTGTACGATGTAACGGACCTTCTGAAAGAGGGAGAGGATAATCATCTGGAAGTTCTGGTGGGTAAGGGCTGGTACCGCAGCCGTCTGGTGGGATGGCAGGAGTGCCCGGCTCAGGATGCCTTAAGAAAGACGCCGGCAGGGCTTCTGCTCGAACTGGAGATCAATTATACAAACGGCAGCTATGACCGTGTTGTTACGGATGAGAGCTGGATGACCGGGGAATCCGGGGTCCGTTTTTCGGAAATCTACGACGGTGAAATTTATGATGCCTCTTTTAAGGCAGCTGACCGGAAAAATGCAGTCGTTTATGACGGACCGGACGAGACCCTGATCGAGCAGGAAGGCGAAGAGATCCACGAAATCGAACACCTGTGCGCCAGAAAGATTTTTACTACCCCGGCAGGGGAGACGGTGATCGATTTCGGTCAGGAAATCACAGGTTATGTGCAGATCCGTGTAACGGCAAAGGAAGGAGAAACCGTTGATCTTTCCTTTGGCGAAGTGCTGGATAAAGAGGGGAACTTTTATAATGCCAATTACCGTTCCGCCAAAGCGATGTACCATTATACGTGTAAAGACGGGGAACAGACCTATAAGCCCCTTCTTACCTTCTACGGTTTCCGCTATGTGCGGGTAAATGAATTCCCCGGCGGACCAGCCAGCGCGAAAAAGAAGGATTTTACCGCCATCGTTTTACAGTCCGACATGAAACGGACCGGCTATATCGAGACCTCCGATCCTCTCCTGAACCGGCTTATCAGCAATGCTGTGTGGTCGCAGAAGTGCAATTTCCTGGACGTGCCTACCGACTGCCCCCAGCGGGACGAACGGCTTGGCTGGACGGGAGATGCCCAGGTGTTTGCAAAGACAGCCTGCTACAATTTTGATACGGAGCAGTTCTACTATAAATGGCTGAATGATCTGATCGCCGATCAGCGGGAAGACGGAGCAGTCGGATATGTGATCCCGGACCTTATCAGGGCTGAAACGCCCAGTGCGGCCTGGGGCGATGCAGCAGCTGTCATTCCGTGGGAAGTTTATCTGGCATTCGGTAATGCAGAGATCCTCTCCCGCCAGTTTGACAGTATGAAAGCCTGGGTGGACTATATAACCGGCGCCACCACGACGCAGTATCTCTGGACTGGCGGATGGCATTTTGCAGACTGGCTGGGTCTGGACGCTCCGCAGGGGAGCTATAAGGGTTCTTCCCGGGAGGAGCTGATCGCCTCTGCTTTTTATGCGCATTCAACAGCGCTTGTCGTAAAGGCGGGGCATGTTCTTCAAAAAGAGGTCTCGTATTATGAGGATCTGTTTGAAAAGATCCGGGATACTTTCCGGAAGACTTATCCCGTCTATAAGACCCAGACCGAGTGCGCGATCGCCGTTCAGTTTGATCTGGCAGAGGATCTGCAGGCGGCAGCGGACCAGCTGGCGGAAATGGTAAAGGATGCCGGCGTCAGACTTCAGACGGGATTTGTGGGAACGCCGTATCTTCTTCATGTGCTGTCTGCTTATGGGCATGATGACCTGGCGTGGTCTCTGCTTCTTCGTAAGGAATATCCTTCCTGGCTGTATCCTGTGACAAAGGGAGCCACCACCATCTGGGAGCACTGGGATGGTATTATGGAGGACGGCGGGTTCTGGAGCGTGGATATGAACTCGTTCAACCATTACGCCTACGGGTCGGTGCTCGACTGGATATACAGCGTGGCCGCCGGCATCCGTACGGATGAAGAGGCACCCGGTTATGAGAGAGCTGTGATCACCCCGCATCCGGACGGGCGGCTCCAGTTTATGGAGGCCCGGCTGGAAACACGGCACGGCCTGATCACATCCCGCTGGGAACATATAGAGGGAGGTGTCCGCTACGAGATCACAACACCTGTGGAAGCGGACATACAGATCCGGGGCAGCCGGTGTACCGTGCCTGCAGGGAGCTATCTTTTCTACAGCGACAGGTAAGAGCAGGATACCTGAGGAAAATAGATTGTTTTTAAGAGCGGACAGAGGGAAATATCCACCGGAATTTTTCCTTCTGCCCGCTCTTCCTTTACATAAAGAAATTCTGTTAACTAATTTGTAAAAAAATTATAAGATTTGTTATTTTTTTGATGCTATCCGGGGGGTTTTGTGTTATGATAATTTTGATATACTGACAAACCGGAAAGGAGAGTATTCATGGCGGGATATAAAAGAAAATGGATGGTTCCCGCAGCTGCTTTGATGGCGGTTCTGGCGCTGGGTCTTGGCGGATGCGGTGAAAAAACAATTAAATCTTCTGAATTTATTAATGTAACATTTGTCGGTCTGGATGAAGAAGGAAAGATTGCGGTAGAATTTGATAAAGATAAACTTCTCTCTACCATTCAGGAAAAGAAAAAACTGACAGAGCGGGAACTTGAGACACTGGACGGCCTTCTTTCCGATGCGGAAAAGGATTATTCCATTTCCAAAAAGTCAGATATTTCAAACGGAGATACGATCGAACTCACAGGTGGTTTCGAAAAGGGTTACCTTAAGGACTATGGTCTTCTGATCGATAACGATACCCTGAAGGTGACAGCCGAAGGCCTGGTAGAAAAGAGTGAAATCAATATTAATGATTACATCACCGTTTCCTGTACAGGGTTTGACGGCGACGGACGTGCCTGGGTCGAGCTGAATAATCAGGCTGTCCGGGAGCAGGTTGTAGAAAAAATGAAGGAGATCGATCCTTCTGTCGATCCGGCGGCCGCAGATACCTCGGATCTGTGGAATTGTCTGAACTCTGTAAGCCTTTCAAAGGGCAGCTTTGAAGGTCTTTCTAACGGCGAGGAGATCAAGACGGAGATTTCCATGGGGATCACAGACCTTCCTTCCTGCGGCATAACATTTGTCTTCAGCGATTTTACGGACACAGTAGAAGGTCTTGCACCGACCGAGACCATCGGTGTTTCCGATTATCTGAAGGTTGATTTTACCGGATATGAAGGGTTCGGAAAAGCTTCTTACGATTTAGATACAGAGAAGCTTGCAGCAAACCTGCAGCAGATCTTCGAAAAGGATGGACGCGGCCTCTACGGGATGGCGGGAGAGACGGATGATTTTGCCGCCATGGCTCAGGAAGGCGCTGAGAAGATCCGCAGTACCTGGAGAAGCAATTTCCGTTCCGAGCTGGATGTTTACGAAAATATTTACAACGGGGATCCTGTAAAGCTTGTCAGCAGCTATGAGAATGAAGGCAGCTGCTACATCTCCCCAATCGGTATTTATCTTGAAAACGGCGAAACAGAAGCAGTGGCGGACGGCCTCAGGACCTCCAGAGATTTTTCAGTCAATGACTATGTAAAGATCTCCTTCGAAGGGTATGACGGAATCGGCAAAGGAAAAGTGGAAATCGATTCTGAAGGGATGCGTCAGGCACTGGCCGAGTTTATTATGCAGCAGGATGAGACCGTAAGCGAAGATACGGCACAGAATGCGGCCTGGTATGTTCCGAAATATGTAAGCGTAGATACGTCCTCCCTGGAGAATCTTTCCAACGGCCAGGAAGTGTCCATTCCGGTAACGATCAGCCAGGAAGCCATTCCGGATTACGGTGTGATCCTGAAGGCGGGCGACCTGACAGGCACCGTAGAGAATCTGATGATTCCCGAGGAGATCGACCTGGCCGATGCGGTCAAGATCAGCTTTGAGGGGATCTGCCCGAATCTGACGGCTGTGCGGACCGTTAACTACGACCTTCCATATGTATACAGAACTTCTCTCAACAGCATTTATGAGAGAGAAGCCTTTTACGGTGAGAACGGCGATACTTATACACTTAAGATCGAATACGATCCGGTCAGGCTTCTTGAGAACGGCTATGTAGTAACCAACGATACGGCAGAAGCCGTTGTAAGCGGGCTTCCCACCTTCTCCTTCGCGATTGAAAGCGCGGAGGACGAACAGCTCGCCGGCATTGCAGAGACAGGTCTTAACAATGCGGAAGCAGCCATCTGGGGCAATTCACGCGCAGTGGCGGACAGAGTTCTTTCCGAGACGCCCGGCTGGGTACAGTGGGATCTGATCAGGACCGCATATGAAAAAGAAACGCTGGCTTCCAATATTAATGAGGAGTCTTCACAAAACGAGATGTTCCTTACTTATCATTCGGTCGTACCTGTCAGGGGCACGGACAGATCCGCATATGTGAAGGACGTCTATTATGTGACATGGGTCCGCAATATTGCCGAAGATGCGAAAGGAAATCTGGCCACTGAAAACGAGTGGAACGGCCAGATGTATTACAGCCGGGAAGAGGCAGAAGAAGCCATCAGGGAAGAAATTTCCTATCGGCTTGGCGATGAAGCGGCGATCGAAGAACAGGTACGGGATACAGCCGAAGAGCTTGCCGTAGAGTTTGCAGAGGAAGCGGCAGTTTCCGGCGATGCATATGTTCCTGAAGAGATTGAAACCGGATCGATCGCAGTGGAAGCAGACGCGCTTAAGGCGGCAGGCCCCGTTGTTCTTGCCGGACACAGTTATTATCTGTTTGATACAGTGGATACAGTAGACGGCGGCTGTCTCAACTGGACGCAGGCAAAGAAATTCTGCGAGGAGGCGGGAGGACATCTTGCGGTCATCACCTCCAGAAAGGAACAGTGCGCCATCAATTATCTGCTGAATAACAGTGAACGCCGGTTCAGATATTACTGGATCGGTGCATCGGACAGCAATTATGAAAACAGCTTCCAGTGGATCACAGGGGAAGACTTCAGCCAGTGGGTCAACTGGGGAGAAGGTTCACCGAATAACAATACCAACAACCTCGACGGAAAGCAGGAATATCTGGGACTGGAAGAATACTACGGAGACTGGGTCTATAACGACCTGGAGAATTCTCTGGATGAAGTGGGCTTCATTCTGGAGATCGAGCCGGCCGGATCCGAACCGATCCCGGAGATCGTCGTTCCGGAACTGACCCTCACTCCCAAACCGGAAAGTGCAGAAGCAGAAACAGTAGTGGCAGAAGAGGCAGCAGAAGAAGCAGCAGAAGAAGCTGTCGAGGAAGTAGTGGAAGAAACAGCCGAGGCAGAAGCGGAAGTTGCTGAAGAGACGACTGAGGCTGTAGAAACTGCAGAAGAAAAAGCAGCTGAGGAAGTAGAAGAAGCTGCCGAGACGACAGGAATTAAAGAAGAAGCAGAAGCTGCAGAAGAACTCGCTGAAGAACCTCAGGATCTGGTATGGACGGATCTGGCGGATCTGAATCCTTCTTACAGCCTGAATGCCGAGACCCGGGACAGTGTGCAGGATCCTTATGGAAATGTTTATTTCCGGAGCCTGGCCCTGAATGCGGACAGCAATACTACTGTCAGGTATACACTGGATCAGAAATATATTTCTCTTACCGGTATTATCAGTACCTGGAATGAGGCAGGGTCCGATGCAAGGATGAACCTGTATATCTGGGGAGATGATCAGCTTATCTATTCCCTGGCAGATTATCAGAAGATGGATGCTCCTGTTCCCTTTAAGATCGATCTTACCGGTGTTTCCGAACTGACGATCGAATCCGAAAACTGCAGGAGCCGCGACAACGGATGGCTCTTCCTGAATAATGCATCCGTATCGGCTCCGGCAGAGCCTGGTGGATCACCTGAAGAAACCGTTGTTACCGCAGGACTGGATGATCTTCCGGTTCTCTACGCATACGCAGCTGAAAACCAGAAGACAAGACCTGTTCAGCATGACATCTATGGTAATACAGCAAAAGACGGCTACTGGATCGATGCAGATGAAAAGGGACGCCTGATGGTTGACCTTGGCGGAAAGTATGATACCTTTACGGGTGCTGTAAGCCTTGCTTCCTATGCTGAAAACCAGGATACGGCTTTCGCACTGGCTGTCTACGGTGATGGCGAAAAGCTCTGGGAATGCCGGGATGTTAAGGTAAAAGACGGAAAGCAGGCCATTGATCTTACGGTGACCGGTGTAAAGGTCCTGGATTTCCAGGTGGAGGCGATTCCGGAGGATGCCTACGATCAGAGCATTCTGATCTCCGATACATGGCTTTCCGGTACCTGCACGGTCGAAGAAAAAGAAGATATTTTTGCCACAGAAGAGACTGCTCTGAATCCGGGATATGAAAAAATCGCAGCAGAATCAGTTGTCTGCGGAAATTATCGTTATTACCGGATCGACGAACCGATGACCTTCATAAAAGCCAGAGACCTTGCCGAAAAGGCAGGCGGTTTTATGGCTATGCCCAGAAGCCAGGAAGAAAACGATGCGGTCCGTTACCTTGTCAGCAGAGGGCTTTATGAATCCTACTGGCTCGGAGGAAACATGCAGGGTATTACATGGACCTGGGCAGACGGCGAAGCCTTTGGAGGATACAGAAACTGGTCATCCGGACAGCCGGATAATTACAATCTGGTAGAAAATCTTCTCTGCATGTATCGTGACGGTACATGGAACGACTGGGACAGCGAGAATGAAACGGGCTTCATTCTTCAGATGCCGGTTACCCGCAGCGCACTTCCGGAAAATGCCGTGAAACTGACATCGACCCTGGAACTGAAGGACACAAGTAGCATAGAAGTTTGCGAAATGGTACTGAACGGGAATTATGATGCCGGCAGTGTCCGGATCGATGCAAGAGATACCGGCTTCTTCACCGCAGGTCTGGATGGACAGTACAGTCAGCTGATCGGACGGTATCTGGTAACAGACAACACTTCCGTGAATACACGTATCCGGCTGACGATTTTCGGCGACGGCAGCGTGATCTATGATGAGTCCGCACGATCGAATGGTCTTCGCAGGGGAGATAAAGGATTCTTCTGTGTGGATGTCGGCGGTATCAAGGATGTTACGATCACGGCCAGCGGCTTTAACTCGGGCGACAGCGCCGAAATATATCTTTCTGATCTGCTTCTGGTTCCCGCAGAGGAGCCGGCAGCGGTCCAGGCTGTCCACCTCAGAGAACTTGAGCCGGTGGATCAGAGTGAGACCTGGCTTGTGGATACAACGGCCTATGACGTTTACAGCAATCTGTATGACAGAATGTTCGGTTTCTCGGCAGGGAACGAAGGGTATGTTCTTTACAATCTGGGTGGAAAGTACAGTACCTTTACCTGTACCGTGATCCCGGATGTACAGGCGGCTCTGGATGCAGACATGAAGATCAGTATTCTTCTTGACAATAAGGAAGTGTTCTCCTGTGAGAATATCAGCCGCCTGACGGAGCCCGTTCCTGTAGAACTGGATGTAACCGGAGGAAAAACCCTTCACATTGTCACATCCTGCGCAGACGAATCCGACGGTGCGTCGAACCTCTATATTGCCGGAGATATTCTGAAATAACGGCATAAAACAACAGCAGTTATACCAGACGGCAAAACTGTGATGAATATGTGAAAAATAAAGTGGCATAATCGGTGATATATCCGGTTATGCCGCTTTTTTTGCACAAAGCCGCCGTAAGGAATATGTCAAATGAAGGTGACCGGCGGCGCGCGGAAGGCTGGATATTGTATGATTATACTATTTTTATGCATAGGCCTGTGATATAATTTTTTAAGAGATCTGCCACCGTAACGAAGATTACTGCACTGTCAGGGAACAAATCTGCGGACGAAACATCTTTGAAACAGCGCCTGGAATTTCAAAAGGAAAGAAAACAGGTAATTGCGAAACTCTCTGCATCGATTGAATTGTATGAATCTTCGAACGGCTTCGATGCCTTGAACTTCTAACCTTCTCAAAGACAGAAGAATTACTTAGAGAGCGAAGAGATTTTCTGGAAAGCCTCGCCTGTCCTGTTGTTGCGGTGGAGGAACTGCTTCAGGATTCCCGGACCGATAATCCGGATCTTCCTGTTCAAAAGGACGATCTGGCCTACTGCATTTTCACATCCGGATCCACCGGAAAGCCCAAAGGTGTCATGCTGACCCAGGGCAATCTGTTTAACTTTCTGGATGCCAACGAAAAGAATCCGGAGATCCTTGGGTATACCGAAAAAACCCATGTATCTCTGGCACTTGCCGCTATCACCTTTGACGTATCTGTTATGGAAGAATTCATTCCGCTTTCCCATGGAATGACTATCTGCATGACAACAGAGGAAGAGACCCACAATCCGGCCGCTCTGGCGAAATTCATGACCGACAATCATGTGGATATGATGACTTGTACGCCCTCCTTCCTTTCCAACTGTATCGGCCTTTCTGTCATGAAAGAAGCGCTGCAGAATGTCTGCTCCTTTGACCTTGGTGCCGAAGCTTTTCCGGCAGCTTTGTTTGACAAGATCATGGCCCTCAATCCGGAAGCCTGCATCATGAACGGGTACGGTCCGACAGAAGCTACCATCAGCTGTACCATGGATCAGGTAACCGATCCCGGCCTGATAACGATCGGGCGGCCAGCTTCCAATGTAAAGGCTTATATCCTGGATGAACAGGGACACGTACTGCCGCCGCTTGTTCCCGGCGAGCTGATCATCGCCGGCGAGGGCGTGGGCAGAGGCTACATTGGCCGGCCCGACCTGACGGCGGAGAAGTTCTTCACCCTTGAAGGGCGCAGGGCCTACCATACCGGCGATGTGGCGGAATGGACTTCTGACGGAAGGCTTCGCTTCCACGGACGGGCAGACAACCAGGTGAAGCTGCGGGGCCTCAGGGTGGAGCTGGATGAGATCGAAAGTGCCATCAACGCTGTGCCGGATGTGATGACCAGCATTGTTGTCATGGCAGGAGAAGAGAACAATCATTTCCTTGCCGGCTTCTATACGGCAGGACGGGAGATTCCGCCGGAAGAACTGAAGGCAGAGATCAGCAGGACACTGACACCTTACATGGTTCCGGGCGTGCTGATGCAGCTTGACGTCATGCCCCTCACGCAAAACGGAAAGATCGACAAGAAGAAGCTGCCGAAGGTGGAATTTGTCCCCGACGAGGCGGAATATGTGGAACCGGTAAATGAGATCGAGAAGGATTTCTGCGGATGGTTTGCCGAAGTGCTGAACATGGAAAAGGTCAGTGCAGAGGGCAATTTCTTTGAGCTCGGAGGAACTTCTCTCTCGGCTGCCATTATAGCGATCAATGCGGCCGATAAAGGCTACCCCATTGTTTATGCGGACGTCTTTAAAGCTCAGACACCCAGAGCCCTTGCCATGCTGGCGGCCGGAGGTACTGCCACGGAGGCCGAAAGTGGAGAAATGGCGGAGATCCGTTCCTATGATTACAAGCACCTTCCACTCTCGGCCAATACAGAAGACTGCCTGCCGGATATTCATCCAGGCTCCATAGGGAATCTTCTTCTGACCGGATCGACCGGCTTTTTGGGCATTCATGTACTGCGGGAATATCTGACACAGTTGGAAGGAACGGTCTACTGCCTGCTGAGAGGCAGTTCGCCCGACAAACGGCTGAAGCAGCTGTACTTCTATTATTTCGATGAGGCGCTGGATCCGTATTTTGAGAGCGGCCGCATTCATATCCTGCAGGGGGATATCACCGATGCCGCATCGCTGGAGGCTGCAAAAGAGGTTCCCTTTGACACCCTCATCAACTGTGCTGCCCTGGTGAAGCATTTCGTCAAAGATGACAGTCTGGAACGGATCAATGTGGAGGGTGTAAAGAACCTGATCGCCCTGTGTAAAGAAACCGGCAGACGTCTCATCCAGACCTCTACCGTAAGCGTAGCCGGCGAGAGCCTGGACGGCAGACCGCCAAGAGACTGGGTTCTGAAGGAGAATGACCTGTATGGCGGACAGCTTCTGGATAATGCCTATGCCCTGACCAAGTTCAAGGCCGAGAGAGCGGTACTGGAGGCGGCAGCCGAAGGACTTGACGGCAAGATCATGCGGCTCGGCAACCTGATGGGCAGGCATTCGGACGGGGAGTTCCAGGTGAACTTCCGAAGCAACGCATTCATCCGTTCCCTGGCAAGCTACAAGGCGATCGGAGCCATGCCCTATTCTGTTCTGAATGCAGGCACTGATTTTTCCGAGATCGACATGACGGCAAGAGCGATTATTCTGCTGTCCGGAACGAGCCGGGAGTTTACCGTATTCCACCCCATGAACAACCATACCGTGACGTATGCGGACATTCTGTATTCCATGAAGGAATACGGCTTCCCGATGGACACCCTGGAAGAGGATGAATTTGACAGGCGGATGGCCGATGCCGGCGACTCGGCCGGCGCACTGGTCGCCTACAACAGCAGGGAAGGGCAGGAACGCCGCTATATGCTGGATGCGTCAGTTTCTTTCACGACCAGTGCCCTCTTCCGCCTGGGCTTCAAATGGCCTGTATCCGGCGAGAAGTATATCGTGCAGATGATCAAAGCACTGGACGAATTGATCATGTTTGAAGAAGACTGAAACGGAGATGGGTTTGTACCATGGAGAAGGACAGTCTGAAAGAAAGTTCAAAGTACGCTTACATCAGGCGCGCCTGCCGCGCCGGAAAAGAGGAAAAATGACGATCGAGAAGAACATTACACAGAATAAGGCGGAATTGAAACTGAGCGGATGGCTGGATACACAGTCATCGCCCATGCTGGAAGAAGCGCTTTCAGGGCTTGATCCGGGTATTGTGAGCCTGACCCTGGATCTTACAGAACTGGAATATATTTCTTCGGCAGGACTCCGGCAGATCGTTGCCGCATACAAAAAAATGAACGGGGAACTGACGCTTAAAAACGTCCCCGGGGAGATTATGGGTGTGATCAGGATGACAGGCCTGGACCGCCGGCTGCGCTTCGTATGAAAAAGAAATCAATTAAACAGTGGAGCACGCTCTGGTTTACGGTCATTCTGCTCCTTGCCCTGGCGGTATCGGCCGGATGGAATTACTACTGGACAGAGCGTTCCGCCATTGAGCAGGCAGATCAGCATGCAGAGACCTGCGGCGAAACGATCTCTCAGATGCTGGATGAGTGGAATCTTGATGAGCTGAGCCAAAGTAACAAAACAAAACTGTACCAGAAAGCCAGAGAAACGCTCAGAAGAATATGTCAGCGTTACCACCATGATTATCTGTATGTTTTCACCATCGATCCCCGGACAAACGCGCGGCACTATATCCTCTGTGTCGCAGATGATGATGAGTCCGATCAGATAGTTCTCGATGAGCGTAATCTCGGGTCGATTTCCGACGAACCTCTCGACAGATGTGAACTGGCGATCATGGCCGGAGCATCCACCATACAGAAGGAGATCATGTCCAGCCGCTATGGCCATGAAGTGACCTGGCTTCTGCCTTATCTGAATGATGATGGTTCTCTTCGTGCTATTATCGGCCTGGATTACAGCGTACAGATGCAGCGGAGGAAAGTTCTGTATGATTTCCTGCTCGGCATCGTTCCTGTAGTGCTTGCACTCGGCCTTGGATTCGTAATTCAGCTTATCCTCTTACAAAAAAGGATTACAAACCCGATTCATGCCATCTCCGACAGCATGCACCGTTTTTCCCAGAACAGCAGTGTAAAGCCGGCGCCCCTTGGCATCAATACACAGGATGAAATCGGGGAGATCGCTTCTTCTTATGAAAAGATGACGGAAGAGATCAGCACGTATATCGGCAATATTGAGGCGCTTACGCGGGAGAGGGTTGAAACCAATATTCAGCTGGATATCGCCAGACGCATCCAGAACGGCTTCGTGCCGGAAAAAACAAACCTTTGCGGAAACGGGTTTTCCTGCAGCGCCCTTACACGTCCGGCCAGGGCAGTCGGCGGAGATTTTTATGACTGCTTTAAACGGGATGAAAAAACAGCCTGTATCGTAATGGGGGATGTGTCCGGAAAAGGGCTTACCGCAGCGATCTTTATGACTGTTGTGAAAACGATGATCAGGGAAAAACTGAGGGCATGTCTTGGTCCGGCCCAGGCGCTGAATGAGGTCAACGATGAGCTTTGCAGTCAGAATCCGGTGAATCTCTTTGCCACTGTCTTTGCAGGTACACTGGATCTCGTAAGCGGGCGGTTCTGCTATGCCAATGCCGGTCACACGCACCCGGTGATTCTTGGCGCCGTGCCTTCTTATCTGGTGCCGGACAACGGCATTGCGCTTGGCCTGTTTGAGGACGCCGGACTAAAAGACTCTGAACTGGTCCTGAAGCCCGGAGAGGGAATCCTGCTGTATACGGATGGTATTACAGAAGCGGTAAATCCGGAGAAACAATTCTTCGGGGAAAAGCGGCTTCTTTGCGTATTATCAGGAAAGGAAGAGAAGAAACCGGACAGGGGGAGTGAAGGCGTGGCTGCGGTGAGTGGACCCGGGTCTTTGGTGAGTGAAGCGAAAAGAATGGCAAATGCAGCGGGAGATGAGGAAAATGCCTCAGTAGTGACTGCAAATGCTGTGGAAGGAACGGAAAATGCTGCGGAAGCCGTCGTAAATCGAGTCAGGGATGCGGTGGAAACTTTCTGTGAGGGATACGAACCCTTTGACGATGCCGCGGTTCTCGTCCTGCTCAGGAACAATTCGCGGCAAGGATTTCTGTCGCTTCCGGTCGCCCTCTCTTCCTTCGAAGAGGTCAGGAGGGCGGTATTCGACCTGGCGGGAGATACACATGAGGCAAGGCAGTTCCTGCTGGCCTGCGATGAAGCACTGGCTAATATTGTCAGCTATTCGGATGCAGAGAGCCTTGAATTTACCTGTACAAGGGAAGGCGGCCATCTTGTCATCATCTTTTCCGATGACGGCATCCCCTTCGACCCGACAGCGGAAAAGCCAAAGGAAAAGGATTTTGACCTTCTGGATTCCGGAGGTATGGGACTCTCTCTGATCCGGCAGAATGTTTCTTCCCTTTCCTATGAAAGGAAAAATGGACGAAATGAACTGACAATGAGGTTTGATCTGTGAAATCAGATGGATGATTCTTTTGATACGGCGGCAGAATTAAAAGGATGTCTTATGATTGACTATGATTGGGGGAAATACGTATGACTGCAGAATTTTCAAATCCTTCTTTACGCAGCGGCAGCGAGAGTGGTGTAGAGAAAAACCAGTCTGTCCTGGCTGCATTTATGGTGCCGCATCCGCCGATGATCGTTCCGGAAATCGGCCGCGGCAGTGAAAAACAGATTCTGGAAACAACAAAAGCGTACGAACAGGCAGCAGAGGAGATCGCAGCGTTAAGACCGGAGACTATCATTATCATAAGTCCTCACGCTGTCATGTATTCTGACTACTTTCATATTTCACCCGGCCGAAGGGCAAAAGGATCATTTGCTGATTTTCGGGCAGGTCAGGTCAGATTCCAGGAGGAATATGATGAGGATCTGGTGAACCGGATCTGTGCGCTGGCAGCTGAGAGACATTTTCCCGCAGGGACACTGGGAGAACGGGATGCCAGGCTGGACCACGGAACTATGGTGCCGCTTTGGTTTATCCGGCATACCTGCATGGCGCAGCAGGGTGCACCCGGCGGAGGAAAGAATGAAAGCTTCCGGATCGTGCGGATCGGCCTGTCCGGACTTCCTCTGACAGATCATTATCGTTTCGGGATGATGCTGAGAGAGGCTGCCGAAGCGGAGAATCGAAAAGTCGTGATCGTGGCGAGCGGAGATCTGTCCCACAAGCTGCAGACCTACGGCCCCTATGGATTTGCGCCGGAAGGACCGGAATATGATAAGCGCATAATGGATGTCTGCAGCCGGGCTGCCTTTGGAGAACTGCTGACATTTGACGAGACCTTCTGTGAGAAGGCGGCTGAGTGCGGGCATCGTTCCTTCGTGATCATGGCTGGTGCATTTGACGGTATGGATGTGAAGGCAAATGCCCTGTCTCATCAGGATGTGACCGGCGTGGGATACGGAATCTGTACGTTTTATCCGGGAGCAGAAGATTCGGAAAGGCATTTCCTCGATCAGTATCTGGAAGAAGAGGAGCAGAAATCTGCATTGCTTGCAGAAAAGGCGGATCCCTATGTCCGGCTTGCCAGACAGTCTCTCGAAACCTATGTCCGCGATGGAAAAACCATTTCTGTTCCGGAGGGACTGCCGGAAGAAATGCAGAAGACGAAGGCCGGCGCGTTTGTGTCCATTCACAAGCATGGAAAACTGCGCGGATGCATCGGGACAATTGCTCCGACAAGAGAGAATGTTGCTAAGGAGATTATTTATAACGCCATCAGTGCTGCCACAAAGGATCCACGGTTTGATCCCATATCGGAAGATGAACTGAAATGGCTGGAGATCAATGTGGATATACTGGGAGAGCCGGAAAAGATTTCTTCTATTGATGAACTGGATGTAAAACGGTATGGCGTCATTGTAAGCTGCGGTTACAGAAGAGGACTTCTGCTTCCGGATCTGGATGGTGTTGATACACCGGCACAGCAGGTTTCTATTGCCATGCAAAAAGGCGGGATCCGGGAAAGGGATCCATATATGCTGGAGCGTTTTGAAGTGGTCCGGCACAGATAGCCATGCAGAGGAAAGTATATTTATAGAGGAGAAGTCGATGGCAAGATGTGATGTTTGTTTCCGACGCTGTGAAATAAAGGAAGGAGCCCTGGGCTTTTGCGGGGCAAGGACATGTTCGGACGGGGTGGTGATCCAGGCAAATTACGGCAGGATCACATCCCTTGCGCTGGATCCGATCGAAAAGAAGCCGCTCGCCAGGTTCTATCCAGGCAGCCTGATCCTTTCTGCCGGCAGCTATGGCTGCAATCTCCGGTGTCCCTTCTGCCAGAATTACGAAATTTCCTGGTCGGAAGAGGCATGGAAATATGCAGATACCGCAGATATTATTTCGCCTGAAGAAATGGCTTATACAGCTGCTTATTACAGGAAAAAAGGGAATATCGGCCTTGCTTTCACATACAATGAACCTCTGATCGGGTATGAATATATTCTGGATACAGCGAAAAATGTGAAAGAGATGGGGATGAAGACGGTGCTGGTCACTAACGGCACGGCTTCTCTTTCTGTTCTGGAGAAACTGGCCCCCTTTATCGACGCGATGAATATCGATCTGAAAGGATTTACAGACCGGTATTACCGGGAAGTCCTGAAAGGGGATCGGAAAATGGTGATGGATTTTATAGAAGCGGCGGCGCAGGTCTGTCATGTGGAGCTGACCACGCTTGTCATTCCAGGAGAGAACGAT
>CACZPF010000122.1 GCA_902782975.1 uncultured Lachnospiraceae bacterium | reverse complement strand
TTTTTACTCTTCCCGGATTTTTTTTACTCTTCCCGGCTACTTTTTTTACTCTTCCCGGCTATTTTCTTGCTGTTCCTGACTCTTCCTGACTCTTCCTGTCTCTTCCCTGCTATTCACAGCCATTCTTATATCCGGTAAATATAATTTTCTTTCCGGGCTGCGGCCGGTCTGGCTTCGTCTGCCGCATAGCCGAGAATGCAGTGCCCGATTCCCTCATAGTCGCCTTCGATGCCGAGAGACTTAAGAATTGCCTTGCCTTCTTCACTCTCAAACTCTTCCTTGGCGCGGTGGATCCAGCAGCTGGCTACCCCGAGCGCGTGTGCTGCGTTCATGAGATTGCCGATCACCAGACTGCCGTCATAAAGATAGGTCGGCACTTTTTTATCCGCCAGTACAACGATTACGACCGGTGCTCCGTAGAAGGGATCACTGTTTATCCCCATCACTGCGGCATTCATTTTGGACAGACGGTCTCTCATCTCTTTATCTGTGACGGCGATCATAATAGGGGACTGTTTTCCCATGCCGGTTGCTGCGTAAGTGCCCGCCTCCAGAATCTGATCAAGAATTTCCTGTGGAACAGCGTCGGCTTTATAGCTTCGGCAGCTCCGGCGTTCCAGTAAAACTTTCATCGCTTCGTTCATGACATGCTCCTCCTTTGTGCTTACATTTTGTGCCTGCGTTTCGATCCTACGTTTCTATCCTGCATTTCGATCCTGCGTTTCGATCCTGCATTTCGATTCTACGTTTCTATCCTGCGTTTCTACCCTGCGTTTCTAACCCGTGTTTCTATCCTGCGTTTCCATTGCTTCGGAATCAATCAGATACTGCGAAATGTATTGTAAACCTTTAAGCTTACTCTAAGTCAAGGATTTTCCGAATCTTTCATCTTCTCTGCCGAGATCCGCATCTTTCATCTTCTCTGCCGGAATCCGCATCTTTCATCTTCTCTGCCGGGATCCGCATCTTTCATCTTCTCTGCCGGGATCCGGAACTGCAGCGCAGTGCCCATATCTTTTCTGGAATAGATGCGGATGCAGGATTCTTCCCCATAATAGAGCTTCAGGTGGTTATTGACATTTGCCAGACCGATGCTGTGTACATGGAACTTTCGGATAGAATCCCGGAGCGCATGCAGCTCTTCGGGAGTCATGCCCTTTCCATTGTCTGTTACATGAAACCAGACATATTCGCGGTGCTGGTATACTCTCAGTTTTATATAGCCCTTCCGGCCCGTCCCGCACACACCGTGAAGAATACAGTTTTCCACCAGCGGCTGCAGCATCATGGGAAAGACCTTCCTGTCCATCACATCCGGCTCTACCTCATAATAGATGATAAAATCATCCCCGAACCGGGATTTCTGAATAGCTGCATATTTCTTGAGATATTTGATTTCTTCTTCCAGAGAAGGATGCCTGTAGGGATCTGTCAGGGCATATTTTAAGATATCCGCCAGGTTTTCTGTCAGCTGTCCGGCGCTGGCATTTCCGTTGTTTTTTTCCTCCAGCTGAATGGTCTGAAGGGTATTAAACAGAAAATGCGGATTGATCTGCGTCTGAAGTGCACACAGTCGAACAGCTTCTTCCTCGTACTGCTTTTCTTTCAGTTCGGCGTTTAACCGCATGGTCCCAAGAAACAAAGAAATGATATTATTCAGGATCAGGTCGTATTCATCCCGGATCCTGGCGTTACGCTCCGGAGATGGATAGTCCCCCTGTTCTGCCCGGGAGAACAGGTCGATCACCTGGTCGAAATACTCGAAATTCCGCCTGGTCGTTACATAGGCAATAATCAGAACGGCGAACAGTGCAAAGAAGGTGATCATGATCCAGCTGCCGGCAGCATCAAGAAGTTTCTGCTGAAATACACGGGAAGGAATCATGGAAAGGATCCGGAGATGATATGTGTCATTGCCGGCACAGTGAACGAAATACCGGCTTTTCCCGAGGCGGAGCCAGCGTCCTGCGCCTTCCGTCTCCGGAATATCCGAAGAAACGATCTCGGACGCAGCCTCTTCCAGATCATTCAGGGAAAACAGCACATTTCCCTCCATATCAAGGAACGAGATCACCTGCTCGTTTCCCACGACGAAATAGCCCAGCTGCTCTTTAAAGCTTTCGATATCTATGTTCAGGATGATCGCTCCTTTTTGGAGAGTCATTTTCTGAATAATAGTCAGCTCTCCTGGCGCGTTTTGATCGACAAATGCACAAGCAGACAGATCATCAGGCATCTCGTTCAAAGCCGAAAGCCAGTATCTGTCTAAAAAAATGGATCATTCTTGTTTTCGATCCCTATTTTCCCAGAGAACCTACGTTTTGAAAAGGCACTTCCCCTGCTTTTTGTCCCCATTCATGTCTGAAAATCTGCCGGAGGTATCTTTATTTGATTTTTGGTTGCAGAAAAGTACCTGCATGGAAAACGCCGCCTGAATACACTATCGGCGAAGAATCTCGATCAGCGCCCGCAACTGCTTTTCCTTTAATTCTCTGTACATCCTCAACGGATAAAGAAGATACATGAACACATAGCCTACGGCAAGATCCAGATCATTTTTCAGATCTTCATCCCTTATGACGATCGAATACTGCCCGATCCCTTTTATGTCTTCACTTCTGAGCTGGCTGCGTTCTCCCGCCTGGTTCATCCTATACACAAGCGGAACCTGGTTTCCCTTGATATGGGCATGATCTACAACGATAAGCCCGGATGCTTTAAACTTAAGATACTGGTCCCCCACTGCATCATCAAACTCGACGAGACTCACGATTTTGCCGAAAAGATGATTTTCTCTTATCCTTCTGATGCTTACATTGTGGAGGATCATCTTTTTCAATTCGGTCAGTCTTTCTGCCGGGGGCGGATCCGCAGGCGAGATCCTTCTTAAGAGTTCTCGTGAAAAATCAAGGTCGTTCAGAATTTCATGCCAGTACAGATGTTTTTCCATTTCAGGAAAGATTTCCCGGCATTCATTAAGAACTGCTTCCCTGCTGCACAAGGGTCGATCATCTTCCGCCCACACATCTGCATAGATCTCGCCTGCCCGGTATTCTTCCCATCTATGTACTGTGAGGCCTTCTATCAGCACATTTCTTAACCGTTTATATTCATATCTTTTCTTTTTCAGCTCTTCTCTTACAAGCTGCAGAAAGATTTCGGCAAGAATTCTGGTCTGATCTTCCTCCGCCACTGTTCCTGATACATAAAGCCCGAGGATCTTTTCAAGGTGCTGTTCTTCTATGGGAATGGCCGATAAAGGACCATCCAGCCTTCTGATAACCTGAAGCACACCCTTCGTCCCCATTCTTTTTACATCCACCAGCACTGCAGGCAGAATCTCTTCTTTTGTATGATCGATCCGCTTTAAAACACGAATGAAGGCATCCACACTTTCCGGCGTTCTCTCCTCCGGACCAAGTCCCAGAGACGCCCACAGATTCTCCGGTTCTCTCTCTTTTGCCAGAACAGATACGGTTTTCATCCTGTCTCTCGTCATCGCTTCCTCCTTTCTTCGTGTCCGCCTTTTCCCGTTCTCATCTGTCAGCGTATATTTTTTTCTGGATTCCGCGCCCGGAAGTGCTCCGGCCTGAGAATACTTTCACATGTCCTTTCCTGATAGAATTTCGGCGGTTCTCCCTCAAACATTCCCGGATGCAGAACCATGACCTGATAACCCTTTTCAAGCATATCGTACCGGTACATACCGATCATGGACTCCACGATTTTTCTGATTCCGCGGGCACCGACATTTTTATTCATAACATTGTCCAGAATGCCTTCGATCACCTGATCATTCTCGATGATCAAAGAAAGACCGGATGCCTCAAAACGTTTTTTCCATCCAGTCAGCACGCCGTTATCCGGATCTATCAGGATTTCCCGCATGGCATCTCTGTCGATGGCATCCATATGAACAATATGCGTAATTCTGCCAAGGAGTTCACGAGAGATATTCTTCCTGCGAAGCTCCGCCTCCAGGTCATAGGATCCGGGGCTCTCCGCGCCAGCAGTATCCTCACCTTCGTCTTCTGCCCCATTCATGAAACCCACGGGGTGCCTGTTTCTCTCTATCTCCCTGTTGATCTCCATGTTCTCGAACGCACCTGCCAGAATAAAAAGAACATTCTTCATGTTGACTCCGGCAGTAACGGCGGTCCCATCGATATAGGTAAGAAGCTGTGCAATAACAAGCGCATTTACATCTTCTCCCCCGGAGTCGAAGTTCGGATTCAACAGTTTATCAAATTCGTCAATAAAGATCACACCCTTATCCGTAAAGCTTACCAGATTGGACGCGCATCTATATTCGCACGCCTTCCGGTAATCTTTCAGAAAATCTTCGACATTATCCCCGCTGAAGCCGTTCGGTGTAAGCTGTGTTGCCGTATATGAAAAGAATGTCAGTTCTTCTTTTAACGGTTCAAACTCTGAAAGATTTTTAAAAAGAAACGACTTGCCGGAACCGGTCGGGCCTTCCAGAAGAACCACACTTCTCTCTCCAAGACTTATGAAATCATGCACGGCAAGCGCGACCGTCTTTTTCGCCTCTTCCTGCCCGACCATAGTATCTTCGAGATGCTCTTTAATGCAGATCGGCAGCGGTTTTTTCTCCTGATCGCTGTGCACCTTCCTCTTAACGATATCCTGACTGCTTTCCGCCAAAAGGTTCTGCAGAGCTTTCCTGATCTTTCTGTGATAAGCCTGGCCGAAATTTCTTCTCTCATAGACCCGGAAATAATATTCCAGGATCATGCCCGCAAGCACAGCCA
The DNA here is from genome assembly GCA_902782975.1 of uncultured Lachnospiraceae bacterium. Classification (GTDB taxonomy): domain Bacteria; phylum Bacillota; class Clostridia; order Lachnospirales; family Lachnospiraceae; genus Blautia_A. Next base: position 2,108 of record CACZPF010000122.1, on the reverse strand, counting down.
TATTCACCGCATGTTGCCGGCTGTCTGTAAGCGCCGCCTTGGAATTTCTGATCATATCCTCTGTTCCGGAGACCTGCATATAAATTACTTCGCCTGTCTGAATAATATTCTGCAGACATTTCAGAAGCAGAACAGTATCTGCTTTTTCCTCATATTCAATTTTTACATAGGCAAAAACAATTCCAAGCAGATCAAAACAAAGACTTTCATCTGAAGGTATTTTATCCGGCAGAAGGCAGTCCCCGTATGCCTCAAATGCTTCTTCCGAGATTTTTTTCATCTCGTTTCTGAATCTGCTGACCGTCATGTTAAAAATTTTCTCCATAAAAACGCCTCCTCCCAAAATGAAGTATTGTACTCTGACTTAATGACCACCGGATGACTATTTTGCAGCCACGTCTGCAAAAAGCGCATCCGTGGGCAAAATATGTCTCCTTTTGTTGCCATGATATTTCCCGAATCAAAAAAGCCGCTCATGCAGACACATACTATTACAGTGATTGTAATCGTATTGGTGTTTACATGAACGGCTCCGATTCAGATGACCAGGCTCGATCAGATGTAAAAGAATATTGATTTTCTAATGTGACGGACTACAGTGGAAATCGTCACTTCGTAACGTATATCCGGCGAGGGAAACGTTTTAATCCGCGTTTCCCTGAGAAATCTGTGTCTGTCTACACGTAACAGCTAAAGTAATAACCGGCCTCTTACCCGGCTTTCAGCGCTTCGGATTCCAACAGCAGAGATACATAAGTACTGAAAAGGATCCTTTCTTTGTTATGCTTATATTTCACTTCAATGTAGTAAGCACCGCAGGGTTCGCGCCCTACTATACCAAGAGGAATCCGCCTCTTCGGCGAGAATACCATGCCGCCTGACCCTTTACCGGACATCTCCACTTCCAGCAGGCAGATGACCAGTCTGGATACTTTGATCTTCTCGGTACATTTTGTCCGGCTGTTCAGATACTCAGCAGATCTGACACCGTTGGAATCACAGGTCAGCTTAAACAAGGGCAGTTTTTCTTTTGGAGAATAAACTAAACCTTCCATCCTTCCGGCCTCCTTTCGCTTTCCATAACATATTTACAGGCACCTCCAGAGCAAGCAAAATATGCCTCCCCGATCTATTGTGCGTCGACTTTATCGCACAAAAATAGCATGGTAAGGGTCAGACAGAGACCTTTACCATGCTAAAAACCCGAAAATACCCCTATGAATTAAAAAGAAAGGGAATTGCCGGCACCAGTGGCATAAAGGTCTCTGGACAGATCTGCAGCAAATCTGTTAAAAATGAATCTGATCAGTTTCATCTCCAGTAACCTCCTTTCCAACAGCCGGTCGTTTAATAGATTCTCAAAAGTGTTTATTCGAATTTCTGACGAATCTCATAATACTACACGTTTTGGGTTATGTCAACATAAAAAATACTTTCATATTATGTCTTTTATATGATTTACATTCCGATCGTCCGATTAAAATATCAGATAGGGAAGCAGAACTGCACTCTGATACAGTTTTTTGCTGTTCTTTGATCGGATCTCGTTCAGCAGAATCGCCCTCGCAAGACCACTCAATCAAGCCTGTTGGCCTCTTTCTGACTTTATCGTACAAAGAAAGCCTGCCGGCATTTCTTTTATAAACACCGGCAGGCTTTTTAAAAATTCATCTCCTCATCAGATCCCGAACAGATCTGCAAAGGCTTTCAGTGCACCGTCTGTATCATGGGCAAGTACACGGGTGGCAAGTACTTTTCCAAGCTGTACGCCTTCCTGGTCGAAGCTGTTTACATTCCAGAGGAAGCCCTGGAACATGAACTTATTCTCATAATGAGAAAGAAGCGCGCCGCAGGTTTCGGGTGTCAGCTGGTCGCCGATAATAATGCTGGAGGGACGTTCGCCATCGAAACGCTTGTTGGGATTCTCATCATCCTTGCCACAGGCAAAGGCCACCATCTGTGCTGCCACATTGGCATTCAGCTTGGTCTGGCTGGTGCTGCCCTTCACTTCCACATCCTTCTCATTCTGGCTCTTTTTGAAACCGACAAACTGCAGCGGGATGATCTCCGTCCCCTGATGAAGCAGCTGATAGAAAGAATGCTGCCCG
>CACZPF010000121.1 GCA_902782975.1 uncultured Lachnospiraceae bacterium | reverse complement strand
TATTCTTTCCTGGGATGATGAGAGGTGTAAATGCGGAGGCCGGGTGCCGGTCGTTCGGCTGCAGACCGCGGGCGATATCAGGGGGACTCTTCCGCATCCTCTGTGGGCATGTATGTTCCGGAGCCGTAATTCTGATGAGCCCGGAAATATAGGCAGAACCTACGAAGTGGCCGGTGCATCGCTCCGGTACTGCGCAAGGGGCGATATCAAAGTATACCCGGGACCGGCAGAGCTGGAAAAAGCAGGGGTGCGGCATCTGGACCATACGAAGAATACCTTAAGAGGCGGACGGCCGGAGGGTCCGGATGTGACGATCATGCAGCATATCATCACGGGTATCTATCGGAATCTGAAGGAATGGAGTCTGTATGGCACACCGCTGCCTGCGTCACCTTACCTTGCCATTACTTCAGGCTATCCGGATACGGATTTTATTTATGATGAACACGGCAACCAGACCGGCGGGGTAAGGAGTCATTATGTGGATATTCCGGCTGCCACGTATCTGGACGACGGGACGATTCTTCCCTTCTCCTGTGAGAAGATGAGAGCTCTGTACGGGACGAAGGATCACTGGCTGAAACTGGTGGAGGAGAATCTGGCCGGGATGGTCAGAGACTGCTGGATCCTGCCGGAAGGAGCTCAAGCCATGCTGGAAGAAGCAAAAAAGAATGGAATTTCCTTCTGAGAAGCAGCGGGCGAAAACCGGGCGTGGGATGAATGCCTGCAGGGCTGAAATTCCGGTATGAACAGGATTTCAGGATGGAATTCTGATATGGGATTTCGATATGAGATTTCGATATGGGATTCCGACATAGAAAGGATGTGCTTAATTGGAACCAAAAGTAATTATCGATCCGGCTCTTTTGAAGGAAATTGATCAGACGGTTCTGGATGAAAAAAGGATCCGCTGGAAGGAGGCGGTCAAAAAGGCACCTTATAAACTGCACGTGGACCGCCAGAAATATGCGACGGAATCCTGGAAGCAGACAGAGGGAGAAGATATTGAGATCCGGCGGGCAAAGCTCCTGGCTCACGTACTGGAGAATATTGAGATCAGTATTCTGGATTTTGATTATATCATGGGAAGAGTAGGTCCTACAGTGGTCGGGGCCTATACAGCGATCGATACCTGTGGTGATTATCTGGACGGGATCTGGGGAGATGAGGGAGAGATCCAGTTTTCCATGCACGATAAGTCCTCTCTTTCCAGGGAAGAGATCGAAGTTCTTCGGGAAGCTTCGCGGGTTTTTGGCGGAAAATCTACCGCGGATATGGGAAATAAGCTGCTTTATGATATTCTGGGAACCTGGCCGCAGGATATCCTGGAAGCCCGCCTGAAGGATCCGCCTCTAAATACGGGGAACTTCGGAAATTCCACAAATACGATCGATTTTCATAAGATCCTGACAAAAGGACTCCGGTATTTTATCGAAGAGGCGCAGGCTCATATCGATGATTTTATAGAAAATGAGCGGCAGGGTCCCCAGAAGTTTTACTTCTGGAAGGCGGCGATCATCGTGTGTGAAGCGTGTATTCATCTTTCCCACAGATACGCCGGTCTGGCCGGCCAGATGGCCGAAAAGGAAGAAGATCCTGTCCGGAAAGCGGAGCTTTTGGAAATGCGGGATGCCTGCCTCCGGGTTCCGGAATATCCTGCCCGCACATTCCACGAGGCGCTGCAGTCCATGTCGATCACCGGAATCTGCAAGGCGATCGAGCATCCCATGCACAATCATCCCCAGTGGGGCCGGGGGGATCAGTATCTGTACCCCTATTTTATAAAAGATATCAAAGAAGGGCGTATTTCCATGGACAAGGCCATGAATATGCTTGCGGAACTGATCGGCCGCTGGGGCACTACGATCTATGTAGATACCGGCACGCACCGGGAAACACATCAGGTAACCTTCGCCATCAACAGTATCAATCTCGGCGGGATCACGCCGGATGGTAAGGAAGGCACCAATGAACTCAGCTACCTCTTCCTTCACGCGCTGGGGCTTCTCAGGCAGTCGTCGCCTACAGTGGGCGTGAGGTGGAACCATGATATCCCGCTGTGGTTCATGAGAAAAGCAATACAGACCAACATTCTGACCGGAGGAGGAATTCCTCTGTTTGAGAATGAAGAAGGGATCATCGACCTGTTCGTAAGAGACGGCGTACCTCTGGAAGAAGCGCGTGACTGGATCGGGCGGGGCTGCGTATGGCCTGCTCTTCCGCAGAGGTCGGAATATAAATGCGGAGCTGCCGGGTTTAATAATGCGGCGATCCTGCATCTTGCTCTTCATAATGGTGTCGCCATCACCGGCAAGAAGCTGGGGCTTACCACAGGGGATCCACGGGAGTTTACAAAGTTTGAAGATCTCTGGGATGCATTTGTCAAGCAGCATCACTTTATTATGCACCGGACTTTATGGATGGCAAATCTGGTGAGGGATATCCAGGCACAGTATCTGCGGCTTCCCTTCCTTTCCTGTATGTCCATCCAGAAATGCATGGATGAAGGATATGATACCATGGTCCCGGATCTGCAGTCGGAATATGGCATTACGGACAGGGCCATTATCGACACAACGGACGCTCTGTATGCAGTTAAAAAGCTGGTCTTTGAGGAACACGCTCTGACCATGAGCCAGCTGCTGGATGCCCTGGACAGTAATTTTGAAGGTGAGGAGGGCGAAAGGATCCGTAAGATGTGTCTGGACGTTCCGAAATTCGGCAACGGCGTCGATGAAGTGGACGATCTTGCCAGAAAGGTCAGCCTTATGTCGGCGGATTCGATCACCAGCTGGGACAATTCTCCCTATCTGCCTTTCAAATCTTTAAGGGAAGGTCTTTCCTGGCATTATGCGGCCGGACTTGGCGTAGGAGCGCTTCCGAACGGCAGAAAATCGAAGGAGCCGCTGAATGACGGGTCTGCTTCGCCGATGCGCGGGATGGATAAAAATGGTCCGACAGCGGTTCTTCGTTCCATTCTGCGGGCGAACTTCGGCGACCATTCTTATGTGCAGGCGCTCAACCAGAAATTCCCGCGAAGCATGTTTAAAGACGAGAATGTTGTAGATAAACTGGCTGCCTATACGAATGCCTTTCTGGGTGCCGGCGGAACGCATATCCAGTATAATCTTGTAGACAACGAGGAGCTTAAAGAAGCACAGGTGTGTCCGGAAGAGCATCAGGACCTGATCGTCCGCGTGGGAGGCTTCAGTGCCTATTTTGTCCAGCTCTCCAGATATATTCAGGATGATGTCATAAAAAGAAATGAACATCATCTGTGATCCGGACAGGGGACGGACATGGGCCCCTGAGCAGGGAGGTTCTAAGAGGCCTGCCAGGATTGATCAGGAAAGGGATATGGCATCATATGTCAGATAGAAATGCAGATAGCCATGCAGATAAAAATGCAGATAGAAATAAAAATGAAGATAGAAATGGCTTAACAGATCAGCTGCTTTGCTTTACAAAGAAATTATCTTTTGAGGACCTTCCTTCTTCTGTGATAGAGATCCAGAAAAAAAGTCTCCTGGATTCGATCGGTGTCATGAGTGCAGCCACAACACTGGAAAGTGCCTGTCAGCCGTTTATAGATCTGGCAGCAGAAGAAAGCGGCCCCTCTGTATGTAGTATGATGGGGACGGGAGAACAGGCTTCCCCTGTTTTTGCGGCCATGGCAAATGGCGCACTGATCCATGCACTGGATTACGAAGATGGTCATGACAGGTCCAAAACACATCCCAATACCGCTTCGATCCCCGTGCTGATGGCTTTGTCGGAAGCGTACGGCCCCGTAGACGGGAAGAGCTTTCTTACGGCGATGGCGCTCGGAAGCGAACTTGCATGCCGCCTGAAAATGGCACTGACGGCAGACGATCTGGGCAGCGGGTGGTATTCTCCGGCTATGTTCAGTGCTTACGGGGCAGCCTTTGCCGGGGCAAAGATCCTGGGATTTTCTGAGGAAAGTACACTGGATGCGCTTTCTCTTTGTATGACACAGATCATGGTTTCGGGCCAGGCAGCCCGCTCCGGTGACTCCTGTCTTCGCGCCGTGCGGGACGCCTTCTCTGCCAAGGCTGCCATATTGTCGATACTGCTTGCAAAAAAGGGTGCCAGGGGCCGCGTATCAGAACCCTTCGAGGGACCTTTGGGACTATATTATATGATGACCAGAGGATCCTATGATCCATCGGTCATTCTTGACGGACTGGGAAAAACCTGGATCTGTTCGGATCTTCGGTATAAGTACTGGCCCTGCTGCGGGACTACCCATGGTGGTGTTTATGCCCTTCTGCAGATCCTGGAAGAATATCATCCCTCACCCGATGAGATCAGGGAGATCCATCTGGTGATCGATCCTGTACATCTCCGGGTTCTTGCGCCTTATGATGCAAAGTACAGGCCGAAGACCATCGCCGCCGCGAGGTTCAGCATGCCGTTCTGCCTTTCTCTTGCCGCCCTGTTCGGTGATGTAAGACTCCATATGTTTGCCGAAGAGAACCTGTATTCACAGAAGATCATGGAACTGGCACAAAAGGTTACTTATGAGATCCGTCCCGGGGGAGCAGACGGTCTTCTGGATGATCATATTCAGGTTATTCTTCATACCAGCCATGCTGTTTATAAAAAAGAAGTATTCGCGACGCCGGGTTCTCCGAAAATGCCATTGACAAAAGAGCAGATACAGAATAAATTCACAGACTGCATGCATTTTGCCAGAATCAGGGTATCGGAGCAGCGGGCGGGTCATATACAGGAGATGATCAGCAGATTTGAAGAGCTGAAAGATACGGGCGCTTTTTTTAGAGAAGTAAACAGGCAGGAAAATATTGGATAATAAAAGCCGCCGGTCTTTAAAAACCGGCGGCTTGTTTACAGAAAGGGTAAGAAGTTTTCCTATTTGATTGAACGCCTTGGAACGCCGCAGTCGGCTGCGGTTTCGGCAACGATCCTCTCGGTCTCTTCGGACGGATTGGAAATAACTGCGGAAGCTACAATATCACAGGGCGGGTTTTGCTGGATGCTTTCTACAGCAGCCTTGACAGCTGCCACATCTCCACTCATAAATACGGTGGTATGCCCGCCGCATCTTGTATGCCAGGTACGAAAATCTACTTCTGAAGTTTTGGCCATCTGGTCAACGACACGGATGGCATTGGCACTTCCAAGAACTTCGATCAAACCAAATGCTCCATAAGTCATATGCAAAGCCTCCATAAAAGAAGAAAAAAGTTATCAAAGATTCGAAAAGTTTTCAAAGTTTCCCTTTATTTCTTTATTGTCATGGCAAGGGCAGCTTCTGTATCGGCTGTCGGAGAGGCGATCACAGTGTGGGAAACAACTTTTCCATAAGCAGACGCTGCTGCAAGAGCAGCATCCATTGCTGCTTTTACATCGGAAACAGTTCCGCGCATTTTAACACAGGCTCCGCTTTTCAAACGATTTCGTTCAACTCCCTGGATCTGTACGGCGGCTGTTTTGGATGCGACATCAAGGCCTATAAAGCAGGCAACAAGATTGTCCATTTCAAAAACACCTACAGCCATTCCATCATATTTACCGGTCATTTATTTATTCCTCTCTTATCCGAAAGAATACATGGATGTTTGTAAAACTGCTGTAATCAGTATAAACGGATTCATCTGAAAAAACAACTGAAAAATAGGTGGAATTTATCTGCCGCTCCGGTGACTGGGGCTTTTCTTTTTTCAGAGCGTTGAAATAATAAAAAGCGGCAGATCGGACAGATAAGGTTCCGGCCTGAAGAACAAAATACAAAAATCAGATGGCATAAAAAGAAGTTCTGTGTATAATATATAGTAAACGACAAAGTTTTCTCTACTTTGGCGTATACTGCGCCTGATTTGCGCCGCGTAAATCGGGAGTTGCAACTGCCGGTTGCGTAATTTCCAGGTTCAGTTGATAGACTGCAACCATCCGATTGTTTATAGTAGGGACATCAAAACGAACGGAGGAATTCAACATGATACTTGCAGAGAAAATTACAGAACTTAGAAAAAGAAACGGATGGTCTCAGGAAGATCTTGCGGAACAATTGGAGGTCAGCCGCCAGTCCATCTCTAAGTGGGAAAGTGCTCAGTCGACACCGGATATGAACCGTATTTTGAAGCTGTCGGAAATTTTTGGTGTCAGCACGGATTATCTTCTGAAAGACGAGATTATTTCGCTGCCGGATGCAGTACCGGACATAATAAAGGAAGAAACAGGATCGAATGTGCGGCAGGTTTCGATGGAGGAGGCAGGTTCTTTTCTTGCTTTTAAGGAAACTTCCTCACGTCGGATCTCTGTAGGTGTGATGATGTGTATTTTATCGCCGGTGCTTTTAATCGTTCTGTACGGCCTTTATGAGGCAGAGAGAATTTCACTTTCGGAAACAGCTGTTACAGGCATTGGCCTGACCGTTTTGATACTGCTTATCGGCGGAGCAGTTGGAATTTTTGTCACAACAGTACTTCGGGGACAGCGTTATGAATATCTGGAAAAAGAAGAGATCGATACGGTCTATGGTGTAGATGGAATGGTCAGGGAACGAAGAGAAACCTATCGCCATACCTATTCCCTGCTTCTGGTGACGGGAATTGTTCTGTGTGTGGTCTCCTCCATACCTGTTTTTATTTCGCTGCTGTTTTTTGGTGAAGATGAGGCAGCCGCTTCTGCTGCAACAGGAATATTACTGATTCTTATTTCAGCAGGAGTGTTTTTGATCGTTCGCTGTTCTATTGTATGGGGCGGTTATCAGATGCTTCTCCAGGAGGGAGAATACACGGTCCAGAAAAAGATCGAAAATGGAAAAAATGAGCATATAGCTCCTATTTACTGGGGACTGGTTGTTGCCATATACCTGGCTGTCAGTTTCATGACGAATCGATGGGAACGAACATGGATCGTATGGCCTGTTGCCGGAGTGGCTTATGGGGTTCTGATCGCGGCAATGAGTGTCTTCAGAAGGCGGCAAAATAAATCATTTTGACTGCGCTTTCTTTTCAGTCTCATCAGACGGAAAATGATTCTATAACCTGTCAGAGATGAAATGAAAGTGCCGGCAGGGAAACGCCGGGGCGCAAAGGGAGGATATGGATGATGAAACATTGGAAGAAATCATGGTATTATGTACCGGTTGACTGGGGGTGTGAGATTGAGACGATAGAAAATCTTACGCAGAAAATCTGGATTCGAAACAATCTTCAGGGAGATAAGATCCGTATTCGTTTTTCAAATCTATACGACCCGGAGCCTCTTGCCATAGAACGTGTTGTAGTAAGAACATATGAAGAAGGTTCAGAAAAGTCTTCTAAACAGACAGATATTACATATCAGGGAAACGGAAAGATTATAATTCCGGCAGGAAGCAGTTTGATCAGCGATGCGATGGATCTGGAACTTTGTTCATCTGAAAATATCATGATTACGATGTATTTTAAGGAAAAGCATACATTTTATGCTGCCTGCCAGACCTGGCATACCGGCTGCTGGAAAAGCAGATTTACCGAAACGGACCGGACGGATGAGGAGAGCTTTTCCGGAAATACGACAATAGAAGCGCTTCCTTTTTTTGATGCGGATGTAAATAAATGTCAGGCTGCCTTAGGCATTTGCGAGCTCGATGTTCTGACTGAGAAACAAGTCATCTCGATTGCCTGTATGGGTGATTCGATTACGCATATGTCCTATTATTTCGGGCCATTGATGGAAAAACTGTATGCTGCGTTCCCCGGACAGGTTTCATTGTCAAATTGCGGGCTCGGCGGAAACCGGCTTCTCTATGATGCCTGCTATACAGATAATCTTGCAGGAAACGGCCGCTGCTTTGGCGACGCAGGCCTGCACCGGTTTGAGAGAGATGTTTTCCGGGACCCGAAACCGGAAATCGTATTTTTCATGGAAGGTGTAAATGACTGTGCCATGGGACTTATCAATAATCATCCGGATGAAGTACCGGATGGGCAGGCCCTGGAGGAAGGCTTAAAGCAGGTCATTCAAAAGACGCATGGCCATGGGAGTAAAATTGTGATCAGTACGGTTCTGCCTTTTGGTACCGAGATTGAGCCATTTCATGATCAATCAGACAGTATCCGCCAGGATTTTAACAAAAGGATCCGGGAGCTTCGGTCGCTATGTGACGGGTTCATTGATCTTGATAAGGTGGTTCAGAAGCCGGATGATGCCTCTTTCATGATAGACCAGTATCATATCGGAGATGGTACTCATCCGAATGCGGCAGGGGGACAAGTAATCGCGGAAGCGGCAGCGAATGTGCTGATTCCGCTGGTGAAAAGGAATATCGAGGAGACATGATAGAAGTAAGTGGGAAATATAATACGGCAATCATTTATACCGATACCGCGGATGACGTCACAATCGCCCAGGTCAGGAATCTGACAGATCAGCCGTCTGTGGCGGGATCAAAGGTACGGATCATGCCGGACTGCCATGCCGGAGCCGGCTGCGTGATCGGTACGACGATGACTATTCAGGATAAAGTGATCCCTAATCTGGTGGGCGTGGACATTGGCTGCGGCATGCTGGCAACAAAACTGAAAGAGCGAAGAGTCGATCTGCCAAAGTTTGACAGTGTATCGCAGGCAGAGATTCCATCCGGAATGAATATGCGAAAGATTCCCCATAGTCTGGCTGATGAAATCAATGTGGAAGAACTGGCCTGCTATAAAAAAACAAACTGCAGGGTTTCAGAGGATATATTCCGTTTAAGTCTTGGTACGCTTGGTGGAGGAAATCATTTCTGGGAGCTCGACAGAGATGAGGAGGATAACATCTGGCTGGTGGTTCATACCGGGTCCCGGCGAAGCGGAAAGGACGTGGCAGAATATTATCAGCGTCAGGCTTATGAATCCCTGAACGAAACCGGCGATAAAAGAAAAAAGCGTATCGCGGGGGAGAGAGAAGCGTACATAGAGCAGCTTAAGCGGGAAGGCAGGGAGAAGCAGATCAGCAAACTCCTTCCGCTTTGGGAAGCATCTCTTCCCGAGCCCGAGATCGCAGTGCCCTATGAGGTCTCCTGGTGCGAGGGAGCGCTTTTTGATGATTACATTCATGACATGAAGATCATGCAGGCTTATGCAAAGCTGAACCGCCGCATTATCACGGAAGTCATCCTGAAGAAATGTAAGCTTCACGCGGAAGAGCAGTTTGAGACAGTCCATAATTATATAGATACGGACCGGATGATTTTAAGAAAAGGATCTGTTTCCGCAGGAGTGGGGGAAAAACTCCTGATTCCGATCAATATGCGGGACGGGGCGCTGATCTGTATCGGAAAGGGAAATGAGGACTGGAACCAGTCTGCACCACATGGGGCTGGCCGTCTGATGTCCCGATCGGAAGCAAAAAACAGTATTTCCATGAAAGAATATAAAGAATCGATGGCCGGCATTTATACGACCAGTGTTAATAAAGGAACACTGGATGAATCGCCGATGGCCTATAAGCCGATCGATGAAATCATTGCCAATATCCAGCCGACCGCAGAAATCGTATCTCATATCAGGCCGATCTATAATTATAAGGCCGGGGACGAAGAGTAGGAGACGAAGAGTAAGGGAAGAAGATGTGCTGTCTTCTCGAGGCGCAATTTCAGAAAAATAAAAAGGGGCTGTGAAAAAAGTCATGTCCTGATCCTGGCTGTCTTATGAAATGCCTGAAATAATGGTATTATACCTGATGAGCCGGAAGGAATGAGCGGCTTTTTTTACAGCCCTTTTTTGGTCAGCGATTTCGGTATTTTGCAAACGCCCGGTCAGTTAAAGGTCATTTGCATCCGCAGGTTCCGCTTCCATGGCATCCTTATGTTTTTTTGTCTGCTTCATCATGATCGTGAGGATCACGAAGCACAGAATAAAAGTGATGATGGCTACGATGCCGGCCGCTAAAAATGTTCCGAAGGGCTTATGGTAGTTCTTAAATACCATTACCGCGTTCAGGACGCCCATGACGATGCCTGCCAGAGCGGATGCGATGAGATTGGTTTTGGTATTCATTGCCAGTTTCCGGTCCCAGATGCCCTTTCTGACACAGGCGAAGCCAAGGTACAAAGCGAGCACCATAAATACGATCCATTCTCCCGCAAGAGTTTTAAAATCTATACTGTCGAAAATAAAGCATTGTGTGATCAAAGATACCAGAAGCAGCCAGAAAGCCAGCCAGCATCCATTATGTTCGATCTTCAGCAGTTCCTGTTCCTGCATTTCATCAAGATTATTCTTCATTTTCATTTTCTTCTTCCTCCCAGAAAATATCATTGAGTGTGACGCCAAGTGCTCTGCATATCCTGTTGCATAGTTTTATCGAAGGATTGAACTCGCCCGCTTCGATGAGGCCGATGGTCTGTCTTGTTACGCCGGCTTTTTGCGCTAGTTCGGTCTGTGACATGGAAAGTTCGATCCTTCGGAATTTCATCTTCAGGTTTCGCATCTGATTCCTCCTTTCCGGTGAATTCTTGATGCCTATTATATATTGCATTTGCAATGTTGTCAAGTATAATTTGCATTTGCAATATAGATATATCTCAGGAAGGTCATAGGATGGGGGCTGGTGCTTCAACATGAAAGGTTTTTCTTGTCTTTTGTTTTTGGGTATGTTATTCTAAGAAAAAAGTTAAGAAAGGCACAGATATTGTGTATGGTGGAGGAATGATTATCAGATAATTTGATTTGGTAAATACAAGCGCTGTTCTGTTTCTGAACAGGAATGTGGCCTGCAAGAGGTCTGTTTGTGTATGCCGAATTGGATTATCATATTCATTTTAAAGCCATCATTACCGGATGATGCCCGTTTCGGCTCATATCAGGTCTATGCACATATTGGGTTTACGTTCATATTGAGTCGTCACTCATATTGAACTATACGCATATCATGTCTTTATATGAATGGATAATCTGCTTTCGGTGAAAGCAGATTTTTTGCTTTTATGCACAGAGCCGCCGGGAGGAAGATGTCACTTCAGGGTGATCGGCGGCCTGCGCCTGGATCGGAAAGAACCTGTCTTTTCCGATTGCAGAGGAGGATGATAGTTATGGCTCAGTTAAGTGTGAAAGACCTGACGTTTTCTTATGAAAACAGTGCGGATGCAGTTTTTGAAAATTTAAATGTCAATATAGATACCTCATGGAAGCTTGGCCTGATCGGCCGGAACGGGAAGGGCAAGACCACTCTTCTTAATCTGCTTCTGGGAAAATATGAATATTCCGGAAGCATTATATCCAATACAAAGTTTGACTACTTTCCATACAAGATTTCCGATGAAGACCTTCTTAGAACGGCGGAGGATCTGGCTCAGGAATGGAAGAGCGGTGTACAGCTTTGGCAGATCCTGATCCAGCTGAATCTGATCCATATGGATGAGGAATGTCTGTTCAGACCTTTTGGAACTTTAAGTTACGGAGAGCGGACGAGAGTCATGCTTGCCGTACTCTTTGCGGGTGATAATGAATTCCTGCTGATCGATGAACCGACCAACCATCTGGATACAGAGGCAAGGGAGATCATCAAGGAGTTTTTAGCGAAAAAGAAAGGATTTATTCTTGTTTCTCATGACAGAGATCTGCTTGATGCGGTCATCGATCATGTTCTGGTACTGAACCGGAAAACGGTAGAAGTGCAGGCGGGTAATTTTTCTTCCTGGTGGGAAAACAAAGAACGAAGCGACGCCTTTGCAGCAGCAGAAAACGAGAAGCATCTGAAAGAGATACGCAAGTTAAAAACGGCAGCGGACCGGACCACCCGGTGGGCCCAGAAAAGTGAAAACTCGAAGATCGGCTTTGACCCATTAAAAGAACCGGAAAGGAATATTTCCACCAGGTCTTATCTCGGTGAGAAAACCAGGAAAATGCAGGCGCGGGTGAAAGCTTTCGAAAAGCGCATAGGCAGGGAGATCGAGGAGAAGGAAGGACTGCTGCAGGATATAGAGAAAACCATCGACCTGAAAATACAGCCGCTTTCCTTTTATAAAGAGGTCCTGGTGGATGCAAATGAATTATCCATTCATTATGGCCAGGAAAAGCCTCTGTTCCGGAATATGCGTTTTCAGATAAAACGTGGCGGCAGGATCGTTCTTTCGGGAGAAAATGGATGCGGAAAATCCAGCATCATTAAAGCTGTTCTGCAGAAAAGCGGGTACGGTAATTATTCATCGGACATGCATATAGAGGGAGAGCTTCATGTCTCGTCCGGACTGATCATTTCCTATATAAGTCAGGATGCCTCTTTTCTGTCCGGAACGCCGGAGAATTTCTGCAGAAGCAGGAATATAGACGCGAGCCTGTTTCTGGCTATCCTGCGGCAGCTGGACTTTAACCGCGAACAGTTTGCCAAGGACATGAAATATTATTCCGAGGGACAGAAAAAGAAGGTTCTGATCGCCGCCAGCCTGTTGACGCCGGCGCATCTTTATATCTGGGATGAACCACTGAACTATATTGATGTTTTTTCACGGATGCAGATTGAAAACCTGATTCTGCGCTATAAGCCAACCATGCTTCTGATCGAACATGATGTGCGTTTCCAGAAAAACATAGCAACAGAAATAATCAGAATTCAGTGAGAGACAGCTTCCTATATACTAATAAATGTGAAGGAAGAAAATAAGAAGTTGAAATAGAATGTACCTCGATATATATTTTGATCATTA
>CACZPF010000120.1 GCA_902782975.1 uncultured Lachnospiraceae bacterium | reverse complement strand
TACATCATCCTTTGTACGGATCAACCGCCCTGCCGCCTGAAGCACCTTATTCATCCCGGGATTACGGTAAGCGTAGGCAAATCCGTCCAGCCCTCTTTTGCTGTAATACTCCTTCAGGATCTCTCTCTCGGCACCAACCTGCGGAAGCCCCGCTCCCACGACGATCACTCCGATCAGGCTCTCTCCGGCAAGATCGATCCCTTCCGAAAAGATCCCGCCCATAATACAGAACCCCAGCAGTGTATCCTTCTGTGCCCTGAACTCTCTTAAGAAATCCTCCCGGTCCCTTTCTCTCATATCCTGAGTCTGGCAGATGCACCTGACCCAGGAGGCTGAAAATTCATTCTGATAGATCTCATATACCTCTGAAAGCATCTTATAGGACGGAAAAAAAGCCATGTAATTGCCCTTTTTCCGCCAGACAGCCCGGGCTATATACTCCGCGATCTTCCGGTATTCCTCATATCCTCTGCGCCTGTAGACCGTACTCACATCCAGCCCTGTCAGAATGCAGCGGTTTTCCTGCGCAAAAGAGGACCGGACATAGGTTCCGAAGTCATCCTCCCTTGTGCTGAGCAGTTTTCTGTAATAGGAAAGCGGGTAGAACGTTGCAGAAAAAAATGCCGTACAGATTCCCTTGTCCAGCCTCTTCTGAAGGTTACCGGCAGGATTTACGCAGAAAAGCTTAAACAGGACCTTATCCTCCGGACTCCGCCGGGCATAGATCACATACTGATCATCCACCAGCTCCGAAATATTGAGGAACGACCGGACCATAAAATAGAAATCCATAAAGGCTTCTTCCAGGTCCTTCGGTATCCCGTCCTCCAGCATCCGTTCCATCTCTCCCATCACTTCCAGCAGCATAAGAGGCAGAGATCCCGCATTCGGAAACGTCTCCCATTCTTCACATTCTGTCTCGATGGCACGAAGTGCCTTATTAACCTTATCGACACTTTTATACAGACGTGGATTTGCTTTTTTGATCTGCCTCCGGAAATCCAGCACCGCCTGTCTGCTGATAGCCGCACTGTACATCTCCCTGCCTCTCTCCGGCAGGTTATGCGCCTCGTCTACCAGAAAAATATGACGCCCGCTCTGATTCTCCCCGAAGAACCGCTTTAAATAAACATCAGGGTCAAATACATAATTATAATCGCAGATCACGGCGTCCAGCCAGGACGCCAGATCCAGACTCATCTCAAAAGGACATACCTGCCATCGGGCGGCATGATCTCTGAGATTTTCCCTTATATATGGAATGTCCATCGTTAGAAGAGAAAACACAGCATCGTTTACACGGTCAAAATGCCCCTTCGCATAAGGACAATGCTCCGGATCGCATTCTGTCTTATCATTCAGGCAGATCTTTTCTTTGGCCGTGATCGTTAAACTCTTAAACCGAAGGCCCTTCCCGGACAGAATTTCAAAAGCTTCCTCCGCCACGCTCCGGGTAATCGTCCGGGCTGTCAGATAAAAAAGCATATCCGCCATCCCCTGTCCGACTGCCCGTATGGAAGGAAACACTGCCGACATAGTCTTGCCCACACCGGTAGGCGCCTGGATAAATATCTGCTTATGAACAGTGATGGAATGATAAATATTCTTTACCATATCACGCTGCCCCGTACGATAGGGGAAAGGAAACTCCAATCCTTCCATGGAAGCATTTCTTTCACGGATCCACTTCAGGTGAAAAGATTCCCACTTGTGATATTCTTCTGTCAGATGCAGAAACCAGATCTGCAGTTCCTCAATCGTCAGAACCTCTCTGAAATACCTGGTCTGCTCGGTTTCCAGATCAGCATAGGTGATCTGAATGCCGATAGAAGAAAGTCCGTTCTGTTCAGCATAGATCGCTCCGTAGCACATGGCCTGGGCTCTGTGCACAGCAGCAGGCTCTTCCATCTTACTGATATCGCTGTACGTTCCCTTGATCTCATCGATCCAGACGCCATCCTTCCCGGTAAAGATTCCATCCGCCCTGCCTTCCACAGTCAGGAACAGATCCTCAAATTCCCGACGGCTTTTCAGAGGAACCTCCGCCTGATACTCTGTCCCTTTCTGTTTCTGTATCTTGCGGTGAAGCCGGCTTCCCTTCTGCATACTGTCCGGATCCAAAGCGCCCCGGCCTGCTGTTGTCAGGTCGCCGCTTCGCAAAATAAATTCAACAAGATTCCGCACGGAAATCCTGACTTCCGGTTTATCCATCTCTCCCTCTGTTTCAACCT
>CACZPF010000119.1 GCA_902782975.1 uncultured Lachnospiraceae bacterium | reverse complement strand
TGACTCGATATGGTCTGCCGTCTCTACGGACAATTCCTGCCGGGCTGTTCGATGGCAAAAGCTAAACTTAATGACATTGGAACCGTCCCCTGTCTCTCGTAAATTGTCTGAAAAAGGAGACGGAGAACCGTCCCCTGTCTCTTCTTTTGATACAAGAAATTTGAAAATAATATAGAATTTAATCCTTTAGCATGTTATAATAAAAATACATTATCTGACAGCAGGACAGGTTGTGAATTTTTGCAGGGAGGGCACAGGTATGGCTTTATCGTTACGATCCGTTTTATCAAAGGGGCTGATCCTGGCACCGGATACATGGGACGGAATATCGACCCGGGCAGCGGAAAAAATGGGAGCCCGTGCCGGACTTTTCAGCGCAACGGCGCTTTCTCACTGCTTCCGGGGTATACCGGATGAAGGGGTGCTGGGAGTCATGGAAATGGTCTGGACCGTTTCCCGTGTCGTCGAGGATAACTGCAGCATACCGCTGATCATCGATGTGCGGAGCGGTTTTTCGGATAATCTTCGCGTAATGCCTTATGATCTGGAACGGATCGTGAAAGCGGGAGCAGCTGCTATGATGCTGGATGACCGCGCGTATGGATGCGGGGCGGATTCTCCTGAACTGACCCTTGTGCCGGAAGAAGTATTCGCCGGCAAGATCGCCATCGCGAAGAAGGCGGCGGAGAATACAGACTGCATGATCCTGGCACGCAGCTTTGCAGAAGATCCGGATGAAGCGGTATCGCGGCTGCGGGCGGCTCAGAAAGCCGGGGCGGAAATGGTCGGCGCGGCATATGCACATACAAAAGAACAGGCGGAAGAACTATCAAAAACGCTGCCGGGGAAAAAGTTCTGGAATGATCTGACTGTTTCCGGCGGTAGTCCGGAGGTTACCTGCGAGGAGCTGGAAAAACTGGGCTACGGTCTTGCATTGATCACCTTCCTTGAGCAGGCATCCTGGTTCGGCAATCTGGAATTCGGTATCCGGAATTACCAGAACGGAAATACGGTTTATGCAGATCTGAATGATCTGGACGGTCTGTTAAGAGATCAGAATGGCAATCTTGAGGACTATCACGTCATTTTCAGTTACTGGAAAAAATGGATGCCTCTGGAAAAACGTTTTATGGATCTCAGTGAACTGGGGGACGAGGCGTATCAGTTCGGGAGGAATCAGGAATGAAGAAAAAAGTGACAGCAAAAGAGCTTTTTGAAAGCGGTGAACAGATTTTCGCTCCCTGTGTCTACGATGCCATGACTGCCCGCGCGGCGGAGCGCAGCGGCTACAAGTGTATGATGCTTTCCGGAGGAGCTGTCGCATACAGCATGGATGGCCAGCCGGACATGGCTTTCGGTACGGTGGATGAGATCCTGGTCGCCGTGGAATCCATCACCAACGCGGTGGACATTCCTCTGGTGGCGGATTTTGACGATGGATACGCCGAAAGTCCGGCGGTCATCTACCGCAATGTAAAGCGTCTGATACGGGCTGGCGCCTCGGCGTTTACACTGGAGGACGCGACCGGTATCCGCGGGTTTGAGCGGATGGAGTATTACAGGGCGAATCCGCAGGAAGAAAACCCAGCCAGAACACATCCGGAGACGGCGATCATTTCCCGGGAAGCCTGGCTTTCCCGTATTAAAGCGGCGCTGGCAGCCTGCGAGGGCACTGACTGCATCTGCATAGCACGGACCCATGCAGCAGGTGCGTATGGCTGGGAAGAAGCATTGGTGAGGGTACAGCTTGCCAGGAAACTTGGCGCGCCGATGACCATGATCGGCGGAACACGTGTTCTCGATGACGGCAAGTCCTGGGCTGCGGTGGATCCCGGATGGAAGATGTGGCCGGACGTTACCCTGATCGATGATAAGCCTGCGGTTGAACTGGCGGATATAAAGGGGCTGGGCTTTAATTTTGTGACTATGCATGTATTTGAAAAGGCTGCATTATTCGGCATGCACCGCTATGGTGTTCACGACTGGAAGGAGAGGAACGTTGTCTTTAGTTCGACCTACGATATGGACGGGCTTCTGACAGGAGAAGATTTTAAAGATGTCATTTCCATGAAACGTTCTTTCTGACCTGTCAGCTGAACCTGCCAGACCTGAGAAACATCCTTATCTGACCTGTCAGCCGGACCTGTCAGACCTGACGAACGTCCTTATCTGATGTTTCGGCAAGATTCTCCTGATTTCGGGATCAGGTATTTTGATCGGTTGTTCGTGCATTGGATTCCGGTATGGGATAAGATTTGAAGACTGCGTCGGATGTTCTTTCGAATATCGGTATCTTATCATGCACTGAATAATAAATTATATAGGTAATTGAGAAATGTTCTGGTGAGATTGAATGGCATGAATCTTCAAATATCTGCAGATGTCTTAGAACTTCTCTGCTTGTTAGAAAATATGTTCTTTGTCAAAAATAATACGGTTTGAGCGTAGCAATATTATGTTTTGGCAAGCGTATTCAGGCTTTTGGAGAAGGTTACAAGTTCAAAGCATCGAAGGCTGTTTGAAAATTCATACCATTTAATTAAGGCTGGGAGTTTCACGATCACCTAAATAAAAGAATAATAGAAAAGGAGAACAGACATGAAAAAAATCGTTGCAATTCTGACCGCTATTGGACTTCTTGCATCAACGGGAAGCATGATCACTCCTGTACTTGCAGAAGAAGCAGCTCCTGTAAAGGGAGGAACAGTGAATATTCCGATCACCGGCGATCCAACCACACTGCAGGGCTGGATGCTCCGAAACAGCAATGAGAATGTTCTGGCGACCGCTATTTATGAGACGCTTCTCCGTTATGACGAGAATGGCATTCCGCAGCCCTATCTGTGCGAATCTTTTGAAGGCGATCCTGAAGCGCTGACTTACACGATCAAGCTGAAAGAAGGAATCACATTCCAGGACGGGACACCCTTTGATGCCGACGCCGTAGTCTGGAACCTGGACTATTACAAAGAAAACGGATGTCTGAGCGGTTCTTACTTTGGAGAGTATGAAAAATCCGAGGCGATCGACGAGAGCACGGTAGTTGTTCATCTTTCCAGCTGGAATGCCCTGTTCAATTATGGACTTGCCCGCAGCTGCTACATGTGCAGCCCGACAGCAGTAGAAGAGCTTGGAGCGGACGGCTTTAATGAAGCCCCCATCGGTACCGGCGCATTTAAAGTAACCAAATGGGAGCACGGCGAAGGCATCTACACCGAAAAGTATGCTGACTACTGGCAGGGAGAGCCGAATCTGGACGGCGTAAACTTTATGATCTACAGTGCTGTAGCAACACAGCAGGCCGCACTCGAAAAGGGTGATCTGGACATTATTAACCTTTCCGGTGATGCAGTAACTGCGGAAGCACTGGAAGCAGAAGGCTATACGCTGACCAACGCTGCTATTCCGGCTACTGCTTATACCTTCTGTTTCAACACCCAGGCTGACACACCTCTTGCAGATGTTCGCGTCCGTCAGGCGATCTGCTATGCGATCGATGCAGATAAGATCGTGAGCGCCCTCCTGAGAGATGGAAAGTTTGGTACAGCTTCCAATCAGTGGGCTATCGAAGGCACTTCAATGTACAACGACGAAGTTCAGGGCTATGGCTATGATGTCGAAACTGCCAAGAAACTTCTTGAGGAAGCAAATTATGACAGCGACTTTGTTCTGAAGATCAACTATCAGGTCGGTGATTTCATGGGACAGCTTGCCCAGATCTGCGCAAGCCAGCTCGAAGCAATCGGCATTAAGGTTGAACTGAACGCCATCGAAGTTGCAAACTATGTTAACTATTTCGGCGAGTGGGAAGGCATCCTGTTCCACCAGATGGGTCTCCAGAACGGTCAGTTTTCACAGATTTCCGCGAACATGATCACAGGCATCAACTTTGGTTCCAAGACTTTCTCACATCGTCAGGATACACTGGATCTGATTGCAGAAGCGAATGCTTCCGGCGAAGAAACTCTGACGAAAGACCTCAAGGAAGTAGTCCGTATTCTCTTTGATGAGACGGTTGATCTGTATACGGTTGCAATTACCTATACAACGGCTGTTACCGGACCCAGCCTGCATTCCGACTACGGCGTTGTTCAGGCAAACCGTGCGACATGGCACGAAATGTGGAAGGATGCTGAATAATTCCTGCGTCATAAGCAAAAAGGATGCTGAATAATCCCTGCATCATAAGTCAAAAGGATGCAGCTATATGACCCGGGCGCAGAAAAGGCGCCCGGGCAGATGGATCAGCAACAGGGCCTATGCCCACAAAGCATATGCCCTGTTGCTTTTTTTGAGGAGGTGGTAAAGTGGGGCGTTATATTCTGAAGCGGCTGGGCATTTCGCTCTTTGTCGTGCTGATGGTTTCCATCATTACATTTGCTCTGGTTAAAATACTGCCTGGCGACCCTGCTGTGCTTGCTCTCGGTACCGAGGCGACCGATGAAGAACTGGAAGAATTTCATGCTAAATATAATCTCGACAAGCCGGTCGTAGAGCAGTACTTTCTCTGGATGAAAGGTGCCATGCACGGAGATCTGGGCGATTCGATCAAGTTTTCACGCCCGGTGACGGTCTGTATTGCAGAACGTCTGCCCCGTACGATATCGATCGGTCTGCCGGCTCTGATCATTGCCAGCGTGCTGGGCATCGTGTTTGGTGTGATCAGTGCGGTATTCCGGGGAGGAGTGGTTGATAATTTCATTACTTTTCTCTCTACGATCGGGCTCGGCGCACCGCAGTTCTGGCTGGGCATTCTGGCGGTCACGGTGTTCGGCCTCAGGCTGGATATGCTGCCGCTTTCCGGTTATGTGGCTCCTTCCGAGGACTTTGGGCAATATGTTTATCATGCGATCCTGCCGGTTTCGATCCTGGCATTCGGTCTTCTGGCCTCTGTAGCCCGCCAGAGCAGGTCAAATATGCTGGAGGTGATTAATCAGGATTACATCCGTACCGCGCGGGCGAATGGTCTTTCCGAAAGCAGGGTGATTTTCCGCCATGCACTGAAGAATGCGCTCATTCCGGTCATCACGACCATCGGCCTTCAGGTACGTGTGATCTTCGGCGGTTCACTGATGATCGAGCAGGTGTTTAATATTGCCGGGATCGGATCCCTCATCACGATCGCGATCCAGGGGCGGGATTATATGGTGATCGAAGGCTGTGTTCTGATGATTTCGGTATTTGTTGTTATTATCAACCTGATCATCGACCTTCTGTACGGCTTTGTGGATCCCCGGATCCGGAAATCATGGAGGTGAAGGATATGGGCGAGATCAGGAAAAAGAAATCAACCGGCAGTGCCGCCCGTTTCTTCCGGGTGTTCTTCAGCCGTGGAATCATCACGAAAATCTGCTTTGGCATTCTGATCCTGTTTGTTCTTATTGCGGTTTTTGCACCGCTCATCTGCAAACTGATCGGGTTTGGACCCTATGAGCAGGATCTTTTCAATATGTTGAAAAAACCGTCGTCGGAGCATCTTCTGGGAACGGATGATATCGGACGAGATACCCTGGCCAGGCTGGTCTATGGCGCAAGGGTTTCTCTGCTGACAGGAATCCTTTCCAGCGTCTGGGCGGCGATCGTCGGTATTCTCATCGGCCTTGCGGCAGGCTATTTTGGCGGCCTTCTGAATACCGTGGTCATGCGGATCACCGATGCATTTATCGCGATCCCTCCCATCATCTTTACCATGGTGCTTTCCTCCATGGTCAAAGGAAACCTTCTCGGGCTTTCACTGGTGATCGGTGTCTCGATCATGCCGAGCTATATCCGTATGGTTAACGGTCTGGTCGGAAGCCTGAAAGAAAATGATTATGTGGTGGCGGCAAAGCTCGTGCGGGAGAATGATTTCATCATTATGCTCAAGCACCTGCTTCCGAACTGTATGGCTTCCATGATCGTTACCTTTACGATGAATGTCGGTACGGCTATCATGCTGGAATCTACACTGAGCTATCTGGGTGTCGGCATCGCCGCCCCGACTCCGGCATGGGGCGTCATGGTCAGCGAAGGTTACAAGTATCTTGTAAACCAGCCGCTGGTCGCAATTCTTCCCGGAGTATGTATCATGCTGGTCGTGATCTCATTTAATATCTGCGGCGATTCCCTGCGTGACGCTATGGATCCGCGGCTAAGGGGGAAACTGTGATGGAAAATAAAGAGATCTTACTTGATGTCAAAAATCTCCGGACCTCCTTCTTTACAGAATCCGGAGAGGTTAAGTCCGTCAATGACGTAAGTTTTCATGTCAACAGGCAGGAGGTAGTGGCTGTCGTCGGTGAATCGGGCAGCGGAAAATCTGTGACACAGCTGTCGGTCCTTCAGCTGATCCAGTCGCCTCCCGGCAGGATCCTGGGCGGCGAGATCTGGTTCCGAGGAGAAAACCTTCTGACCTATGACCGTAAAAAGATGCGGACGATCCGGGGCAACGGAATCTCCATGATCTTCCAGGAGCCGATGACGAGCCTTAACCCTGTATACACAGTGGGAAGCCAGCTGACGGAAGTGCTTCGCGTCCATCACAAAGGTATGTCCCGTCAGGAGGCCTGGCGCCGCGGCGTCGAGGCACTTAAAGCGGTCGGCATCCCGGATCCGGAAGCACGTATGAAGAATTATCCCTTTGAGATGTCGGGCGGTATGCGTCAGCGTGTGCTGATCGCGATCGCTGTGGCATGCTCCAGTGAACTGATCATCGCAGATGAACCTACGACGGCTCTTGATGTGACGACACAGGCGCAGGTGATGGAACTGCTGATGAGTCTCGTGCAGGAGAACGGGACATCGCTGATCGTTGTAACACATAATCTGGGACTGGTGACCCGGTACGCGGACAGGATCTATGTTATGTATGCCGGCCGTATTGTAGAGTCGGGTACGACGGAAATGATCATGAAGAATCCACGTCATCCTTATACCCTGGGCCTTATGGAATCTGTTCCGAAGCTGGATACCGAAAAGGGGGAGCAGCTGATCCCGATTGAAGGTGCACCGCCGAATCTGGCCAATATGCCATCTTACTGTTCGTTCTATCCCCGCTGCAAATTTGCGTGTGAGGAATGTAAAAACAGGCCGCATCCTGAATTACGGTCTACAGGGGAGGAAGGGCACTATATCTCCTGTCATCTGGATGTGAGAGGGGGTAAGGTGAATGGCTGAGAAAGATATCCTTCTTAAAGTGGAAAATCTGAAGATGTACTTTCCCGCCGAGAAGACACTCGGAGGAAAGGTGACCAACTGGGTCAAGGCCGTAGACGATGTTTCCTTTGAGGTTGAGAGAGGAAAGACATTCGGCCTTGTCGGTGAGTCCGGCTGCGGCAAGACTACGACAGGAAAATGTATCCTGAGGATCAACAATCCGACGGAAGGGCATATCTATTACAACGGCCTGGATCTTGCCACGGCATCCCGTTCCGAAATATGGAACATCCGCAGGGAGATCCAGCTGATTTTTCAGGATCCCTACGGTTCGCTGGATCCGAGACAGTCCTGCGGAGATATTTTAAGAGAAGCCATCGTTCTCGGCGAGGGCAGGCAGAGCCGCAAACAGGTGCGTGAGCGGGTGGATGAGCTTCTGCGCATCGTCGAGCTTCTGCCGGAGATGGCAGACAGGTATCCCCATGAGCTTTCCGGCGGCCAGCGTCAGCGGCTCGGCATTGCCAGAGCGCTCGCCTGCGATCCCAAACTGATCGTCTGCGACGAGCCGGTTTCCGCCCTGGATGTGTCTATTCAGGCACAGGTGATCAATCTGTTCCAGAAGATCCAGAAGGAACTTGGTCTCACCTATGTGTTCATCGCCCATGACCTTGCGGTCGTCCGCCATATAGCGGATACGATCGCTGTTATGTATCTGGGACACATTGTAGAAATCATGGACGCGGAAGAAATCTTCCGGAATCCTGTGCACCCCTACACCCAGGCACTGCTCAGTGCAGTTCCCATTACGGATTACGATGTGGAACGTTCGCGGCAGAGGATCCTTCTGGAGGGTGAGGTGCCAAGCCCTCTGCATGCACCGGCTGGCTGTCCTTTTAATCCCCGGTGTATTTATGCAAAGGACATCTGCAGGAAAGAAATGCCTCCGCTTAAGGATATGGGTGATGGTCACTGCGTGGCCTGCCATGTGTGCGGACGGAAATAACAGACGAAATAATAAAAATGAACCGGAACAGAAACCCCTGGCGGAAACGATCCATGGGGTTTTCTGTTCGGGTGTTCGAGATCCTCACTGCGTCTTCTGCGAGATCATTTTTGCGGCTCTTCTGCGTCCTTTCTGTGGTCACTTCTGCGACCCTTGCTCTCTTTCCATGTTCCCTTCTGTATTCTGTCCATGCATGCTTCGTTATGTGACTGTGACAGTATTATGACAGATCATTTTTTATGATTGAGCAAAATGTATTTTTATAATAAGAACAAAAAACCTTAAAATTCTGAGATGGCCAGGAAAGTAGAAACGATCAGGAACGATAGGAGGGGAACTGGTTTGAAACGTTACACGTCACTGAAATCGGCAAAAAAGAGCATTATCATACAGGTCGTATGTCTGAGTGCCGGTCTGCTGATTTTATGTTTTGCTTTATGGTTTTTGGGTCACAAACACTTTACCCTGGACCTGCCGCTGGGGGAAACAGCAGAAGATCTCAACTATTCTGATATTGTGATCGAGTGGGATGGAGAAGCGATTCCGGTCGAATCCTATGAAACCCGCCAGATTATGATGTCGGGAATCTACATGAACACTATCCGTATAAAGATGCTGCCCCAAAAGGCAGGAGAGTATAACATACGGGTAAATAATACATATGGAGAAATACTGGCAGCGGATACCATCCGGGTCGGATGGTTCGGGCTTGCGTCTTCCTGGTCGACCGGAAGCTTCACAGGAAGTGAATTTATTCTGGCCTTTGTGCTGGCATTTTTGACAGGGGTATTTTTCATCATGCTGATCGGTTTTCTGAGATTGAAAGGTCCTCTGGCAAACTCGAACGAAGCGATTTTTACCTGTGGTGTTATGATTTTTTCCGGCGTGTTATTATGCTTTGCGTTTCCCTACTATCTGAGATATGTGTCCAATCAATACGCCTATCCGGTATGGGTGCTGGTGCTGGACTTTGCCGAAATCGGAAAAAAAGTATTCGCCGCTTCACGTCCCGGACTTCTTCTGTTCAGCATATTACTGATCGTCAGTAATATCGCCCTTCTGCGGCACGAACCACCGCGTTTTCAGAATGTACTGGGCATCTTTCTCGGACTTATTATGATCGGAGCCGGAGCCGGAACATATGCGATGTCCAGGCTGTTGTATCATTATAATTTTTCCTATGAGTCGCTGAG
>CACZPF010000118.1 GCA_902782975.1 uncultured Lachnospiraceae bacterium | reverse complement strand
GAAGACCCGGAAAAGCCACTTCAGGAGGAAGAAGAAGGAAAAAGTTTACCGTAAACCAGCGGAAAATGGCAAAGTGAGGTAAACTGAGTGCCGTGAAAAGCCACTTCGGGAGGAAGAAAAAGGAAAAAGTTTACCGTAAACCAGCGGAAAACGGCAAAGTGAGGTAAACTGAGTGCCGTGAAAAGCCACTTCGGGAGGAAGAAAAGGGAAAGAATACCAGGGCATTTCAAACCAAATATTACAAAAATATTAAATATGAAATTTTTTTATATTTTGTGCATATCCTGAGAACTACTTGCATACCTTTATTGTTGAGGGGGATTTTGAAAAATAATCGCCCTAAAGAAAAATTAGAAAACCCAAGGAGGAGAAGGACATGCATGAAAAATTAAAAATGGAAATGAAGGAAAGAGCAGCGTATCTTGAAGACCTGCTTAAAGAGAAGAGCAAGTCAATTGCAAATGCACCAGACGGAATTCTTATGATGAAGAAAATCAAAGGAAATACATATTTTTTTGAGAGAAAAGAATCCTCTGAGAGATCAGCGAAATATATAAAAAGAGCAGAGGAAAAGAGGGCGGCTGCTCTGGCTCAAAAGGAATATGATGAGCTGGTAGTCGGGCGTGCCGAAGAAGAATTAAACACTCTGTATCTGCTTATGGATCTGTATGACAGGGGAACTGTCGAACATATATTTGATCACATGAAAGCTCCCTTACAGACTCTGGTTAAACCAGTTTGGAAATCAGATGAACAGTTTGAGGCTGAATGGAAAAGTGTTTCCTATGAGGGCAATATTTACAATGAAAAAGCAAAAATCTATACCACTGCCGGAAAAGTAAGTGTTCGCTCGAAATCGGAATATATGATTGCAGAAGCTTTGGAACTCAACCACATCCCATACCGATATGAGGAACCTATAAAATTCGGCAGAACCACCACATTTTATCCGGATTTTTCTGTTCTTGATATACGGTCCAGAAAAGCATATCTATGGGAACATTTGGGGATGATGGATGATGCGGATTATGCAAACCGTGCGCTGGACCGAATCGTCCAGTATGAAATGAATGGATATTTTCCAGGAGAGCAGCTGATTATTACACATGAAACATCACTGCATCCTTTAACACCCAAAATCATTCAGATCGTATTGGAGAAGTATTTCCTTTGAAGGAAGAACCATTTATTTCGTTAAGGAAGAACTAATTCATTAAATATAAAAGAACTATTTCATTTAATTATATTCGATAGAAAACAATTCGCTCATCTATTCCGGTGGTTTTCGCCGGAATAGATGACATACAGACACCTCTGTATCTAATCGGCTTTTCAATAAGGTGAGCATCCTTTAGCCTATGTTTATGATGTTACACTCATATGGGTATAAAAAAGAGATATTCAGAGAAATAATCATTGAGGCTTGTTTCATAAATCATTTCTTGCATATTGTGCTAGATGACAAGATGAGATGACAAGATGAAATGACAAGATGAACTGACAAGAAGAACTGACAAGAAGAACTGACAAGAAGAACTGGAAAGATAAATTGGAAAGATGTAAAAAACATATTGCTTTCATCATTGTGATAGTAAAGTCCGTTGTTGTATAATAATAAACAGGGAGTTACAGTTCAACTTAGTCAAAAAGGAAGACGAAAAGATAGAGTATAAAGATAAATCTAAAAGTCATCAGGAGTTTTGTGAATAATAACAGATCGTATGCAAATCATTCGCTTTTTAATGAAGGAAATCAATTCTGGTTTCTCATGTGCTTCCATATTCCGCTTTATGACATTTGTCGAAGGGATCAGAGGTCTTTTATAGAAGACTTCCGATTTAGTATACAAAGCCTCATAACTTAGTGAACAAAGCTGCTATTTTGTTATCTGATGACGTTCAGCGCCGGCGCAGAGAATGTGTACCATCGATAATAATCGAAAAGGGGATTGCCTGCCAGTAAATAACTGCTATAGCGTGATCGTGTCAGGAGAGAAGAATGAAGAGAAAACACTTACAAATGGAAGAGATAAACCTTGAGAAATCCGAGTTAAGTTCCCGTCCCTGGAAGGAAACGATTCTCTCCGGAATTCTCAAGGATGCAGCCGAAGATGCTGCAATGGATGAAAAGATTCGCTTTTTTACGGAAGAAGTAGAACGCCCGGAAGACTATGGCGTAAATGTATGGTTTACTGCGCGTTTCATTACATATGAAATGGCTCAGTCTTTTGATGAAATAGCACAAGCTTTTTTAGATACTGAGCCCCTTCTTCGAACAGCGAAAGAGGAGCATCTGTTTCACGACTTTGATTATCCGTTCAGGATGGAGCGAAATCCGGAAGATGTTTACTATTTCAGAATTCTGGGGATGATGCTTAAGTGTGCCAGAAGTGGCAGCAGTTTCAGCAGGGATCTGATTCTCACTCTTTATAAAACGTACTATCGCAGAGAATATAATATTCTTAAGAGGATGAAAACTCTTTCCATCGAGGAGTTTTCTGTTTTTGCGCCGGAACTTGATTTTGAGGCTGATGAACGGGACAATTCTGTTCTGGCAAGAGTTACTGTCATTTCGGATTTCCTTGGTATAAAGCTGAAATCTACCTGGCTTCGTATGATGGAGATTCTGAATGAGAATGTGAAAAACAACAGAGTTTTATGGGCGGTTATTGAATCCTGCACTGAGAATGATGAATTTATCCAGGCAAGGTTAAAGAGGCAAGAGCTGGATGAAGAATGGCTGAAAAATACATATCCAGGGATTGACTGGATCTCCTTTGACGATGATAATCAGGAAGAAAATAAACATTTCGGGATTATCTCTATTGCGAAAGATGTAATCGAGAAAACTTTTGACGATATTCACTTCAATCAGGATGTTTTTTTCTATGACCTGGAGGAAGACTTCTGGGCAGAATCTGCCAGAGTTCTTCGCGCCAGGGGTTCTCGTTCCTGGAGTTTTAAGGATGGATCCGGAATCGAGGAAGAGGAAGCCGACGAACCGGATATCGCAGCCAAGGAAAAGGAAGCTTGTGAATCAGATATCGCAGCCAAGGAAAAGGAAGCCTGTGAATCAGATATCGCAGCCAAGGAAAAGGAAGCCGGAGGATCAGATATCGCAGGCGAAGAAGAGAAAGCTGGAGAATCAGATGTCGCAGAGAAAGAAGAGGCCGCCGGCGAACCAGATCCTGCGGAAGAGGATGGAGGATCCTGTAGTGGAGAAGAAGTAAAAAACGGACCTGTCAGCGAAGCAGTTACGGTTGATAAATCTGACGATGCGGATGAGTATAATTCATCGCAAACCAGTGAATATCTGCCGGAAAAGTCGATGGATGGTGTGAAGGGAGATAATATCGAAAAAGTCCTTCTGCTTGCTGTGATCCGTATGCTGGCCAGAGAATATGGAAAGATTTCTGACAGTTGGGGAGAATGGTTTTCAAATCAGTTCGGTATTGTGGAGAGGCAGATCGTAACCAGAGAAGATTTTGAAGAATCCGTCGGCGATGATGAATGTCAACGTATTTTGAATACGACTGTACGGGAAAAAGCTCCTATGGAGGAAACGGCCAGGAAAGTCCTGAAAGCGATTCATAATTATCGTGGAGGAATGGGAAAAAGAACGGATGAAGAAACCGGTTCAGCCTCTGGAGACAGGCAGAGTGATGCAGACGGTATCTTACAAGGAAAACAAAGCATACCAGTACAAAAGAAAGATCAGACTGGTACACGGAAGGAAAACTATTCTCCGGACATTTCCGAAGCGGAAGGCATCATTCAGTCGCTCAGACAGCAATTAGCCCAGGCAGAACAAAAACTTCAGAATCAGCGTACTCTTTATGAAGAAGCAAAGCTTCGTGAAGACCACCTGAAAAGGCGTCTTGACAATGCGCAGAAAGAGCATACAGAGCTTATTGCTCTTCGTAATTTCACCTATCATCTGGAAACTGATGAAACAGGAAAGTACAGGCGGGATACTTCTGACGAGCTGAAAGCAGGACGGACCGGGAACGATGAGCTGGGAAATATCATCAATGAACTGAAAACCAGAAAAATAACCATCATCGGAGGCCATGAAAACTGGCTGAAAAAAATCCGGCAGGTATTTCCGGAATGGTCTTTTGTAGGTGCACGGGAGGGAGTAAGCCTGAGCGGAGCCGTTTCTTCAGCGGAGAGAGTCTTTTTCTACACGGATATTCTGGGTCATTCCAGCTATGAAAAATATTTAAAGGCAGCTATCGAGCAGAAAAAGCCGTTTTCTTTTCTGCATGGGACAAATCTGGAAAAAGTAATCCGGGCAATATACGAAGAAATTGTTGTGTAAAGGCGAAGCAGATTCCGTTATAATGTGTAACAGGGAATTTCCAAACTCGAAAAAGTATGGTGATTGGGAGTTCTCTATATTGTATAAAATGACCAGGAGTATATTATGGAATTGATTAATTTGCGCTGTGCCAACTGTGGCGCTGAACTAGAAATAGAACCAGGGAAAAAGCAGCTCTACTGTTCATATTGCGGATCAAAGCTGCTGTTACAGGATGAAACGATTCATATTACGAACAGAATCGTGGACGAGGCACGCATTAAGGAGGCTGAAGTCCGGCTGCGTGAACTGGAATATGAACATGAACGTGAACTCAGGGAGGAAAAGATACGGCTTCAGCAAAAAAAGGCACACCGGATTTCGATTCTTGCGGTTATCTGTGTGCTGGCTGCTGTATATATTATTCCGGGAATCAGGTACTACTTTCCGGGATTTCTGTTCATGGGGATGATATTTCTTTACCTGTTGCATTCTGGTGACCGGCAGAGTATGGCAGTAAGATCTTCTTATCAATATTCCGGAAAGAGCAGGGTGGCCGCGTTGCTGCTGTGCATTTTCTTCGGAGAACTGGGGATTCACTATTTCTATGTGGGAAGGGTCGGCATGGGCCTTTTATATCTGTTCACACTAGGTGGTTTTGGAATCGGCTGGATAATCGATATCATCAGAATTCTTTGCGGGACATTCAGAGACGGGCAGGGCCTGTATCTGAAAGAATAAAAACATGGTACAAACCGCAGGTGGTCCAATGAATGATACGGAAAGAAAAATGTATGCTTTGATCTGCAGGAATAACGGGATCAAGGCCGGGGATATTGCCAGAATAATTCAGGAAGATAAGAGCAGCATTAACCGTCTTCTTTACTGTGGCCCCTTCATTCATGAGCTTTGTTATCGGGATGAGAATTATTACTGGCATGGTCTGATACGGCAGGCCAGACCTCATACGGGGCTGGGAGAGTTCTGCGGATATTATGGAACAGTGGAACGCTTTCTTTCTCAGCCGGAGGAAGAGTGGCTGGATGAACTGAAGGATGGATGCCGGAACATCGGGCGCAATCTGAACGATACCAGAGGGCTGATCCATTCGTTTTTAGATGCGAGAAATGTGATGAAAGGGCTGTTTTGTGACCTTTCTGCCCTGGATTTCAGGACTTGGGAGATATGCTTTGAGCTTCGGATAAAAAGAGCGAGATATATAAGGATATTCGCGGATGTACTGGTCATAACGGAAGATAAAGTTTTCTCGCTGGAATTTAAAATGAAGGATGTCATTGATCCGGAAGAAGAGCTGCAGGCAGTCAAATATGCCCGGTATCTGGATGTGATCTTTGGAGAAGCGTATGATATTATTCCGGCCCTTGTGCTGACAAAAGCGGAGGACCTGTACACATGGCAGACGATTCCGAAAACGACAGCCCTGCTGCCGGTATGTTCAGGAGATATGCTGTTCAATTTATTTGATGAATATTATGGATTTCTCGACTGAGAAACGACAGTAAAAAAGCTTATGCATTTGTCATTTTATTCCGGGACAAATGCATAAACTTTTTTCTTCAAATAAACCTGAATTCCATTATCATTTTTCTTCGGAAATGGTCACCTTGACAGGACACATATAGCCCGGTCGCAGACACGTGACCTGTCCGGGATACTTGGCATCCAGATAATCAGCAAAAGCATCCGGATCACCCGGATTGGAGGAAAACATATCCCAGTGTCCCGGAATGACATTTCGCAGTTTGAGCTGACCCGCCAGGTCGGCAGATTCCTGAAAGGTCATATTTCCGATACAATTATCACGATATCGCTTGCCATCTCTTCCGTTAATAGGAAGAAGAGCGGCATCGATTGGCCCGAATGCCTGCAGCTTCGGGAGCATTCCTTCATAACGTAAGGTATCTCCGGCATGATATATTCGAAGGCCGTTCCCTTCTATTATATACTGCAGACAGGGATACTGACCGGTAACCGGATCCTGGTCCAGAAATTCATGAGCGGCAGCAATGCATCGAACGATGACATCCCCGATCTGGCAGGTCTTCCCTTCGTTCAGACCACGGCAGTTTTTTTCTGCGACGCCATCCTCAAGCACTGCTTCAAGATGACAGGCAGGGAAAATAAAAAGAGCATCCGGACACTGGACAGACCATTTTTTCCATGCGTCATGGTCGATATGATCGAGATGGTTATGTGTCCCGAGAAAAGCATCTATTCCGGATACTTCAGAAGCCGGAACAGGCGGCGCTATCAGCCGGTTTGGCGCCTCGGAAGCATAGTAATCGATGCAGAGAACAGTGTCGCCCATCTTGATAAGAAGTCCCATCTGGCCAAGCCACCACAGCACAGCGGTGCCATACGGAGCAGGCGTACTTTTAACGTCTTGTAAAAAGGTATTCATTTCTTTTGGCTCCCTCCGTTTCAGTTCATTTTTACGTTGGAAATCTGCAGTGAGATAATCATCAGGTTTTTGAGTGGATGACCCGGTATGGTACAGGATTTAAGATGATTATAGTAGAATAGAAAATCTCTGTCAAATGAAGACTTTGCAGTCAATGGCTTTAAAGGTTACTCATTTATTCCGGTGGTTTTTCGTCGGAATAGATGGCATACAGACACATCCGTATCTAATCGGCTATTCATGGTTCCTATAAAAACATCCGGAATTCCTGCCCTGCGGGCTCTTCTGGCAATACGTGCCTGAATTCCTCATGTTTTGAAATAAAAAATCTCACTGTCTTGTCCGGATAAAATAGTGGATTTCGGTTACAAATATGCTAAAATATAAAAGCAGCACAAAGGATGTTTTGTACATAGACCACCCCATGAAGGTTGGCAGTGCTGTTTTCGAACGTTAACAAAATAATCTGGTATTGAAGAGGAATTATTATATGCAGCAGATATTCATGATCATTATTCTTATCATGTCATTGATTTCTTTTGCACTTTTCGGAATTGATAAATGGAAGGCAAAGAACCAGAAATGGAGAGTTCCGGAAGGGACCCTCCTCCTTTCTGCGCTTCTGCTTGGCGGCCCGGGAGCGCTGGCCGGCATGCTGATTTTTCATCATAAAACTCGGAAATGGAAGTTCAGGATCCTGGTTCCGTTGTTTACGGTTCTGGAAATAATACTGGCAGGTTTTCTTCTGCAGTTCTGGAAATAATACCGGCAGGTTTTCTTCTGCAGTTCTGGAAATAATACTGGCGGAAGAAGAGAAAATTCTGCGGTATCAGCGTATATGGCCGTTTTTTATGTCCATGTAAAACTCGATGGCTTTTTTTATCCATCCTTCGGCATCGGTTCCGCTGCCAAGTCCGAAGCTATGGCCAGCTTTGTCTGCAAAATGCACCTGGACAGGAATGCCGCGGCTCCTAAGGAGGCTTTCCGTCAGGTGAGAATTCTCAACAGGAACGACCGGATCATCTTCGGCATGAACGATGAAGGTCGGGGGATAATGATCATCGATCAGGCAGTCAAGACTGTAGCGCTCGATATCCTGGCGTGTAAAAGATTCGCCGCCTATACGTTTTAGGAAAACAGCCGATTCCCCGGCTTCTTTTTTCCGGCCTGCCTTCTCCTGGATTTCCCATTCATTGTAGAAGAGGGAGAGATTGGCAGCCGGATACATGAGCAGAAGTGCAGCGGGAGACGGCAGATCATAATGCCGGCTGCCTGCCTGTTCAGTTCCCCACATGGCACACAGATGTCCTCCTGCAGAAGCACCCATTACGGAATAGGAATTCATATCAATGGACAGACGTTCCTGATTTTGGGTGAGCCAGAGGACTGCCTTTGCCAGATCGTCGAGTGGATGAGGGAAGAGTCCGTAATAACCGGCACGATAGATAAGGATGAAGGCATTTATTCCGCTGTCAGAGAGAGCCTGTGCCATAGGGTAGCCTTCTACCAGGACCCATTCCCGGTTGTATCCGCCGCCGGGGCAGACAATACACACAGGCGCACCGGGATGAAAAGCGAAATTCAGAAGGCGGACTTCTGCAAGGCGTTGATCTTTCTGAATTTCCTCCTCTGTATACAGAGGAAGGATGAAGTCATCCTTTGTGGCGGCTTCCGCAGTAAAATTCAGAGCTTCCATAAGCCCTCCCATATGAATGCCGTAATCGGAGAGACGGCTTTTACGCTTTTCGTCGTCAAGATGTGTAAATAAAAGATCCTTAACACAGGATAGTTCCGGAAGCTTTCCAAGGTCTTCAATGGTGATATTTTCAGGTATGTTTAGCCGCATTCTTTTATCTTCCTCCCTTGTAAACATAAGTTGTCGCAAAGTATACCACAGGTTTGATTTTATCATCCTCAGGAGAACCTGACAAGAAGACCTGAAAAATAGCAGAGTAAGGCAGAGAGCAAAATCAGAAAGAAGATAGAAATAAGTCAGAAAACGGCAGAAACGGAGTAAATACAAAGCATGAAAAAGGCAGAAATAAAGTAAATACAAAGCATGAAAACGGCAGAAACGGAGTAAATACAAAGTATGAAAACGGCAGAAATGAAGTAAATACAAAGCATGAAAACGGCAGAAATGAAGTAAGTACAAAGCACAAACAAGGAAAAGGAATAAAAAACTCTTGACAAATTATGTTCATCGGTATAGAATCTCTTCGTAACAAAAGTTAATAATTTTGTAATAATCATAAACAAAAAGGCAACGAAAGGGTCTATACGATGAAAAATAGTAAATTGAAAATAGCAGCAGCAATTATAACAAGTACGATTCTGGCAGCATCTCCGGCAGCAGCACAGACCGGAACAGTAATCGCGGATCTTCTGAATGTCCGTTCCGGGCCTTCCACCAGTAGCGAAGTGATCGACATGCTCTCCTGGGGAGATTCTGTCCTCATTACCTATGGCCCGACGAGCGATGGCTGGTATGAGATTTATAAAGGCGGTACCTGCGCATATGTATGTGCGAGCTACATCAGCGGAGGCGGTTCTTACAGCAGCACATCAGGAAATAGCAGCTCTTATGATTACGACAGCGCCTATGATTATGACAGCAGCTCCTACGCTTACGATGACTCGTATGATGATTATGAGGATACTTCTTCATACAGTTCCGGCGGTACCTATCTTGGAAACTTTACGCTGACAGCTTATTGTAATTGTGCAGCCTGCTGCGGAACAGCAGGGAATGCCACGGCAAGCGGCGTATATCCTACATCGGGGCATACCGTTGCCATGGGAGGCGTTCCGTTCGGAACAGAACTGCTGATCAATGGTCATGTTTATACTGTTGAAGACCGTGGAACACCTTATGGACATGTCGATATCTATTTTGACAGTCATCAGGAAGCATTGGATTTTGGTCTGCAGTATGCTGATGTGTATCAGCTTAACTAATTTATGAATCAGATGAGAGTGCGGCAGTCTGAGATGTGAACTCAGATTGCCGCACCTTTTTTATGATTGGAGTTGACAACGGCTAACTTATGTGGTAATATGCCTTTTGTTAGATATAACTAACATAAGCGAAATAATGCTGAATAAAGAAAGGCCGGATACAAACGACGATTTCGAAATCTGGCAGAAATTGTTATGACGGGCTGGAGAATGAATATGGTGAACAGAGAATTTGAGACAATGGTGGGATTTCATTGCTCCCCGGTACTTGCCGGACTGAAGATTTCTAATCTGGTTTCCTTTTCAAAAGAAAAGATGCCGGAGATACCGGATCTAGTCAGAGAATACAATGTACAGCTGAAAAAAAAGAACCTGAAACTGGAGATCGTATGCAGCTGCCGGAAACATTTTCTGGTACTTCTATACAGACCGGACCTTATGGAAAGATATCTGAACCTTCCCGGGAATGCAGTATTTCTTAAAAAGGACGGATACCGGCCAGAGTGGCGGCTGGATGAAAAACTGGCTTTACTTAAGAAAAGACTGGCGCTGAAAACAGAAACGCCACATGAAATCGGCCTGTTTCTGGGATACCCTCTGGAAGATGTGGAAGGTTTCAGAAAGTATAAAGGGGCAGGTTATAAGCTGTGCGGGTACTGGAAAGTGTACGGAGATGCCGAGAAGGCCAGGAGACGGTTTGCAGCATTTGACCGGTCGAGGGCATATTTTGGAAAGCAGATAGAAAATGGCTGGACATTGACAGAATTGTTATCTCCCGGAGAGATCCGGCGGTATATAGCATGATTTTATTTCAGGAGGATTAAAAATGAGCAAAGCAGCAGTTATTTACTGGTCCCAGACGGGCAATACCGAGATGATGGCAAAGGCTGTAGCCGAAGGTGCTAAAGAAGCCGGTGCCGAAGTTGATCTGATGGATGTATCCGAAACGAACGCAGATGATGCGGCAAAGTATGAAGTGCTGGCGCTCGGCTGCCCTGCCATGGGAGATGAGCAGCTGGAAGAAGGAGAATTTGAACCGTTCTTCTCAGATCTTGAGGGGAAGATCGGCGGGAAAAAGGTTGCTCTCTTTGGTTCCTACGACTGGGGAGATGGCGACTGGATGCGCACCTGGTGCAAAAGAGCATCGGATGCAGGTGCGCTTCTGGTCATGGATGAAGGCCTGATCTGTAATAATACACCGGATGATGAAGGACTTGAATCCTGCCGTGCACTTGGTGCAAAACTTGCATAACCGGCATAACAGAAAACCGTCAAAAAAAATCTGCATAACAAAAAACGGAAAACCGGCAGACATAAATCATAAATAAGACAGGAAAACAAAAAAGGCGGGACGTTCCCTCTGAGGTTGGAAAATCACAACCAGGGGAACGCCCCTTTTGTTTTATAGTCAACGACAGAAAAGACTTGTCGCTGACTATAAAACCTCCGGTAGGATGCGCACAGATCTGCATAGGAAATATGCCGCTTTACGCTGCTCAGATCTGGCGCAGTAACCGCCAAACTGAAGAGAACTTTGGTGGTTACCATAAAATGACTGCTATTAAATTCAGCGTCCGGT
>CACZPF010000117.1 GCA_902782975.1 uncultured Lachnospiraceae bacterium | reverse complement strand
GCTGCAGGTGCCTGAGCACTTTCTCCGCGTATGCGAGTTTGCGAAGGCACCTGCTGATAGGCGGCGCAGCATTTTCTCAGCTTCCGGTCACTGGTCTGACGGCACTATGGACAACTCCTGCCGGGCGTCCGGGATGACTAACTTAATGACATTGGGACGGTCCTTTTGTGTTTGAACATATACGTGTTCAAACACAAAAGGACCGTCCCTGTGTGTCCCGTGTGTCCTTATTCTTCAAGTATATACCGGATATAGGGTGTCAGAAAGTCCTGTATCTCCCGATGGAGGTCATATCTTCCTTCGCAGATGCACCAGTCGATCACGACACCACGGACAATGGTAAAAAGCTGGTGGACCATCGTCACAACATGAATATCATCCCGCACTTTATTTTCCTTCTGACGGTCCCGGAGAAATTCCTCCAGTACCGTGTACATAGGACGGATCTGCTCCTGCCGCATGTCTATGTTCTTTTTCCTGGTCGTACGCATGTACAGGCTGGTTCCTGCCTGTATGTTGAGGTCCGCATAGTAGGTGAAATACTTCCGGATATAATCTTCGATTCCTTTTTCTTCCTTCAGACTCGTGCGGACGATCTGGTCAAACAGTTCATCGTTTTTCTGGCTGAATTCAGCCACCACTGCTTCCTTGGAATCATAGTAATTATAAAAGGTGCCTACGGAGACATTGCTTTCCTGGCAGATAAGCTGTACAGTCGCCTTTTCGTATCCCAGCTGGTCGATCAGACGCATGGCCGAATCATGAAGGACACGCTTTGTATTTTCTGATTTTTTTGTGGGATGTGCGGGAGGTTTATTGGCCATATTGATCTTCCTTTCCAGTTACACAACAACTAACCGGTCTCCGACCTGCCGGAAATCCGTATGGATCCCCTGATCTTCATTGATCCTGGTCATATAATCCTTAAGGTCCTGATAGGCCGGATCGTCTGGTTTTAAGATGCGGGGATCGCATTTTTCATCCAGAACCGCAGGCACAAACCCGACATTTTCCAGTTTTTTCTCCCGGATATCTGCACAGAAGACCATGGATTTAAAGGAATCCGCCGGCATGATCTTTCCCTTTTCCTTCATATCCGGATTCAGGTTTTTGATGGCCTCGTGGCTTTTCTTCTTCTGCACATCCGGATCGAATATGTTGGGCGGATCCAGGGCAAAATTGCCCATGCTGTAAAAGATGGCTTTGCCTTTGTACACTTCCACCGGCTTTAATACATGGGGATGATGCCCGAGCACCAGGTCCACACCATGGTCAATGGCCCGGTGTGCCGCCATCCTCTGATAGTCTGCGATAATGGCGGGGATGAAATGTATCCCCCAGTGCATGGAAAGCACGAGGATGTCCACCTGCGTGCGAAGTTTCTCTACATCATCAAGAAGCGCCGCCATATCCTCTTCCACAGGGAATGTGTGAATTTTGCAGGGCGTCCCGGGCTGATCCGGTTCGATCTGCTCGTAATAGGTGATTCCGCGAAGGGGTGCGCAGCCGGGACGGTCCTCATCTGCATAATAGTTGGCGGGAAGAATGCTGTTGTAGGCGAGAAATCCGACCCGTACTACATCCTGCTGATCCTTACTCCCGGTCCTCTCCATGTCATGCCGGTCTTCGCTGCCGGCCGGTATCTCCGCAATATAAGGCTTTCTTGCTTCCACAATATTCTTCCCCGCTCCGATGGGATGCAGGTCATTTGTTTCCAGTACATCCAGCGTTTCAAAGAAGGCCTCTCGTCCCCAGTCCATACAATGGTTCGTGGCAAAAGACATGACGTCGTATCCTGCTCTTTTAATTGCGGCGCCGCCCTTCGGATCTCCCTTCATGGGAAGACGGCACTGGGAGGCCGGCGTTCCGCAGGAAGCGAGGCAGGGTTCCAGCTGGCCGAACAGAAGGTCTGCTTTTCCAAGATATTCTTTCACATACTGAAAGATAGAATCCGGATCCGGCCGGTTCATCCCCACGTCGCCCGTCGCATAAAATTGAATGATCTTATCCTTTGACATATATCTGCTCCATCTATATTTTAAACTTCAAGCCGCCTTGTATCTTACAGGCTGGCATATAGTTTTTACAAACCGTATTTACCGAAAAACAGCAAAAGATAAATCTTTTCCCCTGCTGACGGTAAATACCTGTACACGGCTTCACTTATACATCACCGGACAGGCCACAAGATGTCCGCTCTCGCATTCCACCAGCTCCGGAACTTTGCGGCTGCAGGTGTCACAGGCAAAGGTACACCTCGGATGGAAACTGCATCCTTCGGGCCTTCGGGAGACACTGGGCATCTCACCCAGAAGCGGGATCCTTTCTCTCGCCTTTTCCACTTCCGGATCCGGGATCGGGATGGCGGACAGCAGCGCTTTGGTGTAGGGATGTACCGGGTTATTATAAAGCTGATCACAATCCGCGATCTCCACGATCCTGCCAAGATACATGACCGCGATCCGGTCGCTGATATGGCGCACCACGGAAAGATCATGGGCGATAAACAGATAGGAAATCCCCGTTTTCCGCTGGATCCCTTCCAGAAGATTCAGGATCTGTGCCTGGACTGACACGTCCAGCGCCGATACAGGCTCATCGCAGATGATCAGCTCCGGTTCGCTGGCCAGAGCCCTTGCAATACCGATCCTCTGCCTCTGACCTCCGGAAAGCTCGTGGGGTGCCCGGGAACTCATGGCATAATCAAGACCGACCATCTCGAAAAGTTCCTTTACCCGGTTATTATATGCCTCTTTTCCGGATACCAGTTTATGCACCTTCAGGGGTTCTCCCACAATATCCCCGATCGTCTGCCGCGGATCCAGCGAACCGAAAGGATCCTGGAAGATAAACTGAATATTTTTCCGGCAGGGACGAAGGTCCTTTTCTCTGAGTCCTGTAAGATCCGTTCCCTTAAACAGAATGGATCCGCCCGTAGGGGTGTACAACCGCAGAATGCACTTGGCCACGGTCGTCTTGCCGCATCCGCTCTCGCCTACCAGACCCAGCGTCTCGCCTTTTCTTAGATAAAGATCAACGCCGTCCAGGATCTTAAGGGTCGTTTTCCCGCCGTAATTTTTCCCTTTCACCCGGAATCCCATATGAAGGCCTTTGATTTCCAGAATGTGTTCTTCAGAAACAGTCTTTGTCTCCAGCACATCCTTACTGGCATGCACGGCTTTATTAAGATTCCTGTTATAACAGGCGGCAAAATGCTCACATCCCCTCTCTTCGATAACCGGCACCCCGTTGGCCGAACATTCCGGCAGGGCCTGGGTACACCTGGGGAGGAAGGGGCAGTGCTCGCTTACCTTCTGCAGATTGGGCGGCATTCCCTCAATGGGGACCAGGGTCCTTGTTTTGTCATCATCCAGGCGGGGGACCGAATTCAGCAGGCCGATGGTGTAGGCGTGCTGCGGGTTTTTGAAGATATCCTCCGCCCTGCCGGACTCGATCACCCTTCCTGC
Source organism: uncultured Lachnospiraceae bacterium (assembly GCA_902782975.1). Taxonomy (GTDB): domain Bacteria; phylum Bacillota; class Clostridia; order Lachnospirales; family Lachnospiraceae; genus Blautia_A. Next base: position 5,707 of record CACZPF010000117.1, on the reverse strand, counting down.
GTACATGACGTAGATCCGGTCCGCATATCTGGCTACGATGCCGAGGTTATGTGTTACAATGATGAGCGCCGTATTCGTCTTTTTTACCACATCCTGAAGAGTCTCCAGGATCTGCGCCTGTGTCGTCACGTCCAGTGCTGTCGTCGCCTCGTCCGCGATCAGCAGCTTGGGATTACAGGCCATCGCCATGGCGATCATGATCCTCTGGCACATACCGCCGGAAAACTCGTGAGGATACTGACCATAGCGGGACTCGGGATCCGGGATGTTGACAAGTCTTAACAGGTCGATGACACGTTTTCTGGCTTCTTTTTTGTCCAGCCCCATATGGAGCCGCACCGATTCCGCGATCTGTTCGCCGATGGTCAACACCGGATTCAGACTGGTCATCGGTTCCTGAAAGATCATGGCGATCTCAGCCCCGCGGAGAGAGCGGATCTCTTCGCCGTCGTTATCGTACGAAAGGATGTCTTTATCCCCGTCAAAAATGACACGGCCTTCTGTTATTTTGGCAGGCGGCGATAAAAGGAGCTGCAGAGAGCTCATCTGTGTAACGGACTTTCCGCATCCGCTCTCTCCCACCACGCCGACGATCTCACCGGCTTTTACATAATAGGACACACCGTTTACGGCATAGACCGTCCGGCGTTTCATACGGAATTCGGTTTTGAGGTTCTGCACCTCGATGATCTTTTTTTCTTCTTTTCGCGTTGTTTCCGCCTGGATCTTCTGATTTCCTGTATTCTCTTCTGGATTGATATTCATTTTTTCTGCCATCAGGAATTCCCCCTTATCCTGGGATCCAGAGCATCCCGAAGTGCGTCGCCCACAATGTTAAAGGACAAAACAATGATCATGATCGCAAAGCCCGGAATCAGTGCAAGATACGGCTTGGTTTCCAGGTAGCGCATACCGTCGCTCACCATGGTTCCCCACGCCGGGTTGGGGGGCTGGATACCGATGCCCAGAAAGCTTAAGGTCGCTTCCGCCATGATGGCACCGCCGAGGCTCATGGCCACACTGATGATGAGAGGAGAAATACAGTTTGGTATCAGGTGCCGCAGCATGATCCATTTGTTGTCTTCCCCGATGACCCTTGCTGCCGTAACAAAATCCCGTTCCTTAACGCTCAGGACCTTCGCGCGCATCATACGGATGTTTCCGGGAATGGAACTGATCCCTACCGCAATCATAATATTCAGCGTACTCTGTCCAAGAGCGGTTCCGATCGCGATCGTCAGGATGATCGGAGGAATGGAGATCAGAGCATCTGCACACCGGGAGATGACCATATCCACTACGCCGCCGAAGTACCCTGCCAGTGTTCCGAGGACCATCCCCGAAATCCCGCCGATCAGAACGGAAACCAGCGAGATGGAAAGAGAAATTCTCGCACCGTAGAGCATCCGGCTGAGCACATCTCTTCCCAGAGAATCTGTCCCCAGAAGATGCGCAAGACACGGCGCCACTTCCTTATCCTTCAGGGAAATGGCAGCTGGATCGTAAGGTGCAAGTACCGGCGCAAACACTGCTGCCAGGACGAACAATCCCAGAATGACAGTACATACAATAACGATTTTTTTCGCAAAAAGAGCACTGAAGAATAATTTATCTTTCATATTATTTCTCTCCTTTCGCGATACGGATGCGGGGATCTACGATTCCATAAGCGATATCCACCAGCAGCGCCGACAGGATAATGACCAGCGAAATAATCACTATGTAAGCCTGGATAATGGGAATATCCCGGTTCAGCACTGCGGTCGTCACCATCTGCCCCATGCCGGGAATGTTGAAGATCTGTTCCACCATGACCGATCCCCCGAACAGGCTGGCGATACTCATGCCAAGCACCGTCAGCACCGGGATCAGGGCGTTTTTCAGGACATGCTTAAACAGGATCACATTCTTTTTCAGTCCTTTGGAACGGGCTGTGCGGACATAATCCTCATTCAGCACATCCAGAATTGATGCTCTTGTCTGCCGCGTCATTGTGGCGATACTTGGAAGCGCCATAATAAAACAAGGCAGGATCATATGCCTTATGGCGTCCCCGAAATCCTTATCCGGAGGCACATACCCCTGTACTGGAAGGAGTTTGAAATGTAAGGCAAATATATAAATGCACAGCAGGCTGATCCAGAAGGACGGCGCGGAAATCCCGATATTTGCCAGAACATTGATCACGTTGTCCCAGAATTTATTCCTGTGCGTGGCAGCGGCAATGCCCAGCAGGATCCCCACCGTCACGCTGATTACAAGGGCAAAGAGTCCCAGCGTAAAGGTGATCCCCAGCCGCTCCATGATCATATCTTTCACCGGCAGATGGTAATGGAAGGATTTTCCAAAGTCTCCCAGCATAAAATTTTTAACCCACAACACCCATTGAATAATAAATGGTTTGTCCAGATTCAGTTCCGCCCGGGTCCGTGCCAGCAGTTCTTCATCCGCGGCATCCGATCCCAGATAAATAACGGCTGCGTCACCGGGCATGATCTGGATCAGGGCATAAGAAATAATAGTAACCAGGAACATCACCACGATTGCCTGCGCCACTCGTTTTGCAATATACTTCCCCATGGATATGCCTCCCAAAGCGCTGATCAAGCGCTCCCTGCTTTATATTCTAAAACAGGAGCAGCCACTTTACTGAAGAATTCAGTATTATGCTGCTCCTGCTATGCTTAAAGAAACATTACTTAATCCAGCGTTTCCCTGTTCAGCAGACAGCCGGTTCAACTATCGCGGACAGCCGGCTGCATTCATTCAGGTATCCCGGCATGCACTTCGAATCATTTCAGATTATTCCTTTATGCTGCCGCATTTCATCTGCATGGAGGTTTACTCTGTCTTCCAGATCGTTCCGAACTGGATCACCTGATTGTCCATGTTATAGTTCTGAACGACATCGCGGATATAAACACTGTCCAGTGTGCACCGTATGCCAAACATGCCGGCATAATCATTCAGATAGATCTCATTTGCTTTCTGGAAATAAGGAACGGCTTCTTCCAGAGTCGGCTGAGCTGCCGCTTCTACAACGTTGTCCACCCATTCATCCGGGAAGAAAACACACGGGAACATCTTGGCATGGTTGGCACCCATCAGACGGTTGATACCTGTCAGCGGGCAGTAAGCGTTGGATCCGGTTCCCATGTTGACGATCCAGTCGTCTTCCCAGGTTCCGACGATAACAGCGTCAAAGTAGGCGGCTGCTTCCATGACGGTGATCTCACAGTTGACTCCGATCTGCATCAGATAAGCCTGGATCGCTTCTGCCGTCAGCTTGTGGATCGGAATATTCTCACTGATCAGTTCCACACTCAGCGGATTGGAAGCATCATAGCCTTCTTCCTTCAGAAGTTCCATGGCCTTTTCCGGATCATACTCATATTTCTCTACATTGTCACTGTAGAACATATTGTTTTCGATGGAGAACTGATTGGAATATACGACCGTTTTGGAACCGAGTGTCTCTACGATCGACTTGAAGTCTACGCCGTAGGCAATGGCTTTTCGCACGTTGCTGTTATTAAGCGGAGAAGTTTCCAGACCGCAGGGGATCCACTCTGTAAAGCCGGAGCTCTGTTCAGACAGGAGCAGGCTCAGGTGCTCATCGGAATCAAGAGACTCCATAAGCTCTGTACTTCCGACACCCGTGATGATATCTACTTCGCCGCTCTTCGCGGAAGCCGAAAGAACGGAATTTTCTTTGATGATCTTGAAGGTGACGCCATCTACATACGGCTGTCCCTCTACCCAGTAATCTTCATTCTTTGTATAAACGATCTCGGAATCCAGTGTCCAGTGGTCAAATACAAACGGGCCGGTACCGACAGGATTCTTGGAATACCATTCGATTCCGTTTTCCTCAAAGGATTTCTGGGAAGCCATCCAGACATCCAGTGCCAGGAAAAGTGTCGCATACATGGAGGAGAATTTTACTTCCAATGTATGATCGTCGATGACGGTCGCCGATTCCATGGCATTGTTGGAGGTTCCTGTTCCGTATTCATCAAAAGCAGCCTTGGCCATATCCAGATTCCACTTTGCCACTTCCGCATTAAAGTCGGAGCCGTCATGGAACCTGACACCTTCTGCCAGATGGAAGGTATAGGTCAGTCCGTCTTCCGAAACATCCCAGCTGGTGGCAAGCTGCGGGATCATTTCTCCTTCTGCATTCAGGTAGAACAGTTTTTCGATGGCAGGCGCCATGGTGATATAGGCCTGCGTATTCATTTTCATATGAGGATAGAGGTCATTCTCCGTAAAGGTTCCTTCACGGGAAACATAAAGAGTCCCGCCGTAAACCGGGTCGCCTGCTGCCTCAGCGGCACTGACAGATACACTGGCTGAAACACCCCCAAGAGCAAGGGCAAGGGTCAGGCAGGAAGTGATCAATCTTCGGATGCTTTTCTTCATAATCGTTTCTCCTTTCCAATATGTTTTGGCAAAAGCTGCTCTGTAACGGATATCCGGAATGCGCTTTTCTCCAAAACGAATCCCGTTCATATTTTCTTTATATCATCCGTTTGGCAATATTGTCAATAAGCGCTGCTATCCGCGCTTATTTTTGTCAGATATATACAATTTATTTTAATATCTTTTGTACATTATTTTCTAAATTTTTTGTTGGCAATGTAGCTTTTTTTCGACATATCTGTTTTCTAAACCCGTTTAGGTCCAGTCTGTGTCTGAACTTTCTCTTTTTTTTCGCCAAATTTCTGATAGCATATTGCTTTTCACCTGCACCGCTGATATACTGAAAATATGAATTATATTCATTTTTTCTCTTCATAGTGTATCTACTGCGCCATAAAAGGCAGTTAAGAAAGGAGGAGTCCCTTATGGCCCTGATCCATGTTGATTTTCATTCAAAGGTTCTAGGGAAGGAAACACACGCGACCGTTATGCTGCCGTCCTTTTCCAATACCTATTATATGACGACCCCGGAGGATGAGCTGTTTGACCCGGGGCGGAAATTCAAAACGCTGACCCTGCTCCACGGCTTCTCCCAGAACGAGACCAGCTGGCAGCGGTTCACTTCTGCCGAACGGTACGCAGAACGGTTCGGCCTTGCCATTGTCTGTCCGGACGGAAACAACGGACACTATACCGACTGGGATATCGGTCCCAGAAACCTCACCTTCCTGCAGGAAGAATTTCTGCCTGCCATGAGGACCATGTTCCCCCTTTCTCCCGCACGGGAGGATAACTTTGTTGGCGGTCTTTCCATGGGAGGCTACGGATCTTTTAAATGGGCTTTCACCTACCCGGAAACCTTCTCCCATGTGATCAATTTTTCGGGGGGCGTAGATATCAGGCCGCGGCTGGAATTCTATAAATCCCAGCTGGATACCCGGCAGATGGAGCAGGTCTTCGGCGACCTCGACAAGGTTCCGGACGGTCCTCACGACATCTTCTGGCTGATCCGCAAAGTCAGAGCAGAAGGGAAACCCATGCCGAAGATTTTTTCCTGCACCGGCACCGAGGATAAAGCAGGCTTTATGAATCATTCCAACCTTCTGAAGGTGCTCGAAGAAGTCGGCGCGGACGTGACCGTATATACCGCTCCGGGACATCATGATTTCTGGTTCTGGGACGAAGCACTGAAAAAAGTGATCATGGAGTGGCTGCCGCTTAAAGATCTGCATGAAGGACTGGATCTTTACTGAACCTGGAGACAGGGGACGGTTCTGCGTCTCCT
>CACZPF010000116.1 GCA_902782975.1 uncultured Lachnospiraceae bacterium | reverse complement strand
GAGATTTCTTTCTGCACAATAGACGGCAAGATAAGAGATCACGCTGCTCTGGGCAAAGGTGAGGACGACCATGATCAGTGCCGGAGGTACCGCTCTTAATTCAAAACCGAGAAAAGATCTGGCTGTGGCTACCGGCTGAGGCTTTTCCGCGGCTGCTTTACGCATGTCCTGAATGGGTTTTCTGCAGCATAGATCTACGACCATCGTGATCGTCATGATCGTTCCGGCAAGCAGGAACAAAGCGCGGAATCCAAGCTTTTCATTTTCGATGATGGCCAGGGCGATCCCGGGTCCTATTGCCGAGCAGATGGTACTGTACAGGCTGTAGTACCCAAGACCCTCCATACGTCTTGACTTTGGAATAACATCCACCACGACCGTGCCGCCGGCAGTGGTGTGGCTTCCAAAGCCGATCCCGTGCAGGGTACGCATGACAACCAGCATGAGTATGGTATAAGAGAACGCATAGCCAAAGCAGCCTGCGATACACAGTACGATGCCGGTGATCATGACCACAAACCGGCCATACCGGTCACACAGGGTTCCGGCAAAAGTCCGTGTCGCAAAGCAGGCAAAAGTATAAACTCCGGAAGCCAGTCCGATCAGCTGCTGTGAGGCGCCTATGCTTTTGACATACATAGGCATGGTAGAGTGAAACAGATAATTGCAGAGGCTTACCAGAGTGGAGGAGAGCATCATGGCTATAAAGATCCCGGAAAACAACTTCTCCTTTTTTTGGTTCATTTCATCCCCTCCCGAGAATAGATCAGCTGCCGCCTTCCGGACCGTAGTCTATGGAATACTGACCGGTAAATCCGAATTTTCCTCTTCCTGCCACGGCGCCGATCGTATAGCTGTAGAATTTCCCGTCATGTCCGAGAGAGAAAAAGGCACCGACATCCCGCAGCTTCTTAAGATCAATGAGAAGACTGGCCTCCGATCCTTCATCTTCAATAAAAGAGACCAGATAAAGCCCGTCCCGTATCTTTACATAGGTGGTCGGAAGCGTCTTTCTGAACAGATATTCATCATCGTTATCTGTCGGGGCTCCGGGGCTTGTCATGGAATAGGTTGTGACATAGGAATGGCGGATGATGAAGTCATCACTGTATTTCCAGTCCAGGATCACGCCGCACATCTCATCCGTATGAGAATGACGGACACCCGGATCCTCCAGAAACCATCCGAATACGATCTGAGTCCGGACGTTTTTATCACTCTCCGGAGTACCGATCCCGAGATCCACCCAGGTAACGAGATGCCTGTCCATATCGACTACGATAGTTGACGCATTAAACGGGATCCGGTCGTGGCGGATATGATGGAAAAGATATACATTTGAAACGGTGGAAGGCAGGGCTTCATAATATTCTTTTACAGAAGGACATCCGTCCTGACTCCATGAAAGCGTGTTGAGATCTTCGAATTCATAGGTAAGAGTCGTGCCGTTATCAAAATGAAAAACAAAGCTTTTTCCCGTAAAGAAATCCGTAAAGGGAGGGCGAAAATGACTGACCAGGTTACTGCCCTGCGGTTTAAAAGGATCCGCTTTGCGGCACATTTCCTTGATTTCTTCTATAGAATAAAAATGTTTGTATGGTCTGAATGGTTGCGCCATATTGCCCTCCTGTTTTAATTCACTGTATACTGCCCGATAAATCCAAGTTCGGCATAGGCTCCTTTTGCGCCAAAGGTATAGGAAGAGAATTTATCCACAGAGTCGAACCCGAAGGCTGCGCCAAGAGCACGCATCTTATCAAGATCCATCAGCATCGTTACTTCCATACCGCACTGCCAGGGGGCATAGAAGGAGATCACATAAAGCTTTTCACTGATCTTTATATATTTCGTCGGATTAAAGGTTTTAAAGTAATCAGTCCAGCCCGGGGCTTTTGCGGGAATGGGGCTGATAAAGGCAAGACACTGTACATTACAGTAATAGGTATGGATGATGATATCATCCGCCATTTTCCAGTCAATGACTTTGCCGACCAGCTCATCCGTCATTTCGGGAAGGCTTGATGATGCGCCTGCTTCCGCACTGCATCCGCAGGATCCGATCAGAACCTGACGGTCTACATCACGGTTACCGCTGTTTTTGCCGAGTTTGTCATAGATCATGGTGACAAAGCCTGTATTGCTGTCAAGAATCAAAGTTGCAGCTTCAAAGGGGTTTACGTGTGTCCGCAGATGATGGATCAGGAAAACCCCTTCCCGTGATGATTCCAGGCATTCGCAGTATTCCTCATTCCAGGAGTCTGCTTCGTTTTCCTTCCATTCCAGATAGTCACGTTCAAATCGGCAGCAGATCTTTTTATTATCCGGAAAACAAAATGTAAATTCTTTACCGCGCAGTTTTTTTGTGAAACCCGGCCTTAAAAGGCTGATCACGGGGTCGCTGGCATATTCTGCAGGAACAGCAGCATAGCAGCGTTCACGGATATCTTTTGTTGTCAGTATAGTCGTCTGTTTAGCTGGCATGATTCTACTCCTTTCCTTTATTCTGTAACGTTCGGGCGCTTATATCCTTCTTTTGCCTTCAGTCCCGGCTTCCCAAGACCGCCATGGGCCGTGATCGTTTCGGAGCACAGCTTGCCGTGGTAGGTATAACCGTAGAAACACCCGATATCATGGACCATATTCAGGTCGATCAGAAGAACAGCGGCACAGTTTCCGGGCTCTGTAAAGGAAGTAAGTACAAGGTTGTCCCGGATAGTGGCGTTGAATGCTCTGAGGAAAAGACGCCCCACAAATCCTTCATTATCTTCGGATTCTTCCCCATGGGCGAAGGGGAGATGGGGACTTATGGTGAGAGTAGGGGAAACATAGGAATGACGGATCGTAAACTCCTCGTTATATTCCCAGTCGATTTCTTTTCCTACAAGATCATTTGAAAAGTGATGGCGTCTTCCCTCATGAGAGCCAAAACCTTCTACTTCACCGAAGTGCGGAGAAGGAACAGCGAATTTCTCATCGAAGCTGGTGCCGATCTCGATCGTCACCCAGGTGACAAAGCCTGTATCCATGTCCAGGACAAAAAAAGCACCTTCGTAGGGCATTTCATGACGCCGCAGGAAATGAATACCGATCACATTTCCGGCAGTCGATTTCAAAGGTTCACAGTATTCTTCATAAAAATCCACATTATTCTCACTCCAGATCAGTTTGTTCACTTCCGGAAACTGAAGAGAGAGAAAACGGCCGTCGTCAAAGTGACACGGAAAGGTTTTGCCCACCAGATCCGTGGCAAAATCCTTTCGGTAACGGGCCATATTCAGTGCACTTTTCCGGGAGGCGGCAAAATCCGTTTCCCTGCTGATGTCCCGCAGATCTTCGCGGGAATAAACCGGTTCAAATGGTTGAAATGTTCTGCTCATAGATTTCCTCCCTGATCAAGATAATGATTTATTAAGACAATTATTCGTTAAGACAATTATTCATTAAGACAATTCTTCATTAAGATAATTCTTCATTAAGATAATTCTTAATGACAGCTGTTCAGACTGCGTACTGGCCGCGGAAACCGACTTCGGCACAGGCGCCTTTTCCGCCAAAGGTATAAAAACAGAGTTTATCCATCCAGTCAATTCCGAAAGCAGAGCCTACGCATGTCATGGAATCGAGGTCCATGAGCATGTCTGCTTCCAGGCCCGTAGATCCGGGGGCGCAGAAGCTGATGAAATACAGCCTGTC
>CACZPF010000115.1 GCA_902782975.1 uncultured Lachnospiraceae bacterium | reverse complement strand
TGGCGAACAGTGGCTATATCGGGAAGAATAACACAATTCTGGATTATGGGTGCGGAAAGGGAAGAGTCAGTTTCTTCCTTTCCAGCCAGCTGCGGTGTCATTGTATCGGAGTCGAATACGATGAGCGGATTTTTGAGGCGGCGAAAAGAAATAAACAAAGCGCCGTGCAGGCTGGAAGAGTTGAACTGGTCTGCGCGAAAGCAGAGGAATATGCAGTTCCGGATACAGCGGACCGTTTCTATTTTTTCAACCCCTTTTCGGTGGAGATTCTGAAGCGTGTCATGGGCAGGGTCCGGGAATCCTGGGACGGACGTGAAAGGCAGTTTTATTTCTACTATCCGTCTGATGAGTACCTGTCATATCTGATGACTGTGGAAGAGCTGATGTTTATGGATGAGATCGACTGCCGGGATCTGTTTGAGGGGAATGATCCCCGTGAGCGGATCATTGTGTTCGAGTCCGGATAAAATAGTAATACTGGAAGAGGCTTAAAAGCATCAGGAGAATATCGTAAGGTCCGTCTCTAAGCATACTTGTAAACAGCGTGTTGTCACCGGGGAAAAATCCGACGGCCGGACAGCACGCTTTTCTATTGCGTTCCGGAGGGAAGCCGGAAGGCCTTCCAATCTGGCCTTTCATAATCTATGCTTTGATGCAGGCAAAAACTGCTAGAATCTGACCTTCTGACCTCATCACGCTTGTATCTTCCGCAGGGTTATGTTATAATACGTTTCCAAATTATTCAACTGCAGGGGTGCGTTTCAGAATTAACTGTACAAATAGTTGGAGAGGAGAAATTTTTATGAAAAACATGAAAAAGGGTATCGTTATATTTGTGTCCATGGCGGCGTTCTGGAGTGCGGGAGCCACTTGTTCTGCAGAGATCATTCCGCCTTACGGACCGGGACAGATCGGATACACGGGTGTGGTGCTGTGCGACAGCCTGTCCCTGCGCCAGAGTCCGGATTTTGAATCCGGGACGGTTAAAACCCTGCGTTATGGCGACAGAGTCATGGTGATGAGTCAGGAAAACGGATGGGCAGAATGTGCTATTTCAGATGACGTGAATGCGGGGCCTGCAGGATATGTAAATACAGATTATCTTGCTGTTGACCCATCCTGGTACAAGACGGAAGAAGAAACAACGGTATATGCATGGAATGACACATCGGCAAAGAAAGTAGCATTCCTCAGCAAAGATACCACGCTGCCCATTTTGAAGAATGATGGAGAGTGGCTCGTTGTCAGTCTTCGCGGCGCATCCGGCTGGATTCATATAAATGGTGCGTCACAGAGCCAGAAGTCTTCTGAAAAGGCAGAATCCTTTACGGTCTATGCAGAGGATGGAAGTACTGTCAGAATCCACCATACCGAAGGTAAAATGTATGAGGATGAAAAGGGCAGAACTTATTCGAATACCGAAGACACCGTATACTACTGCATCGTGACGGATGTTACCTACTCTTCAAATCCGGATTTCTGGAAAAATGCTGAAAAAGCGGCAGAGGAACATCAGTGGACCGGAGCTGATTTTGGAGAGAATCCTGATTATGTCAATGAATGGACAGGGGAAGATTTTGGCGAAAACCCTGATTATGCCAGTGAATGGACAGGAGAAGATTTTGGCGAGAATTATAATTAAAGCGGTGCCTGGAGCGTTAAAAAAAGGTCTTTGTGAAAGTCATGGCAGAGACTGAATCGCTGGAAAGTGTGAAAGGAGAGGCGGAAATGGAATTGATACAGAGTTTTTCAGTTGACCATACACGGATAGTTCCCGGTATATTTACAAGCAGAGTTGATCATCTGGGCGAATATTCCGTGACGACTTATGATATAAGGCTTAAAAGACCAAACAGGGAACCCGTTGTTGATGTTGCGGCCATGCATACACTCGAGCATATTATTGCAACATTTCTTCGCAACGATCCTGACTGGAAAGATGAAGTGATCTACTGGGGCCCAATGGGCTGTCTTACAGGATTTTATCTGATCCTCAAAGGAAGCCGCGCTCCGCAGGATCTTTACGGGCTGATGCTGAAGGCTTTTCGATTTGTATCAGATATGCAGGAGGTACCGGGAGCCACGGCGGAAAATTGTGGAAATTACCTGATGCACAATCTTGGAATGGCTAAATGGTATGCAGATGAATTTGCATCTTATCTGGAAGAAAACGCCGGAAACAGCGGGATCTTTGAATATCCGAAGACAGAACGGCTTGTGACAGAAGACGGACAGCATTTTTACGATTCATAAATACGTGAGAAAATGAAATTTCCGGAAGAAAAAACCGAATTCTCTGCCAGGTCGTGGCGTGAACACGTGACGGTCTCACAGGAACTGAAAGCAAAATACGGGACAAAAGTTCTTAAACTGTCTCTGACCTCGGGCTGTACCTGCCCCAACCGGGATGGTACCAGAGGATACGGAGGATGCAGTTTTTGCTCGCAGGAAGGCTCGGGTGAATTTGCGGCTCCGTATGCGTCTGTGGAAAAGCAGCTGCAGGCGGCAAAGCAGAAGGTCGATTCAAAATTTCCCGCAGGTCTGCCGGTCCCGGAGAGAAAATATATTGCTTATTTTCAGTCTTTTTCCAATACCTATGCGCCGGTCAGTTACCTGGAACCGCTGTATGAAGAGGTTATCTCGCGGCCGGAGATCGTTGCCCTGTCTGTCGGTACAAGACCGGACTGCATCCCTGATGAGATCCTTGCGATGCTCTGCCGGCTGAACCGCAAAAAACCGGTCTGGGTGGAACTTGGTCTTCAGACCATTCACGAAGAGACAGCCAGAGCCTTCAACAGAGGTTACACGCTGCCGGTCTTTGAGGATGCGTGTAAAAGACTGAAGGAGGCGGGGATTACTGTCGTCGTGCATGTGATCCTGGGGCTTCCGGGAGAGACAAAAGAGGATATGCTGAAGACGGTGCGGTACCTGGCGGATCTTTCTCCCGGCATTGACGGGATCAAGATCCAGATGCTCCAGATCCTGCGGGGAAGCCGTATGGGAGATGCGTGGATCCGTGAGCCGTTTCCTCTTCTGTCGGCGGAAGAGTATACGGATCTGGTCGCTGACTGCCTTCAGATCCTTCCGGAAAATATCGTGATCCATCGGATGACCGGGGATCCGCCTAAAAACCTGCTGATCGCTCCTGCCTGGACTGCCGATAAGAAAAGGGTTCTGAATCTGCTGCAAAAGAAGATCAGGCTCAGAAAAACAGAGCAGCATCTATAAAAGAACAG
>CACZPF010000114.1 GCA_902782975.1 uncultured Lachnospiraceae bacterium | reverse complement strand
TGTCAGTGAAATTGCCTGGAAGTTTCTGTGCAGGCCAATCTGAAATTATGAAATATTGAACGGCAGCCTGTCCTACATGCTCAGACGGTCAAAAACATGTCTGTAAAGTAACAACATGAGACAACATGCAACAATATGAAATAACATGAGTCAGCATGAGACAACATGATGAATGGAATCCCGGCTAACAGTAACAATTATTTGACATTGGCAACCTCTCTTTTTATAATAAAAAGGATTAAAAAAAGGAGGTTCTTCATGAAATGAGAGCAAGCGGCGTATTACTTCCGATTTCCAGTATCCCGTCCAATTACGGGATCGGCTGTTTTTCGAAAGAGGCTTTTGGATTTGTAGATCAGCTGGTCAGAGGCGGACAGACCTACTGGCAGATCCTTCCTCTGGGTCCCACTGGATTTGGAGATTCACCTTACCAGGCATTTTCTACCTTTGCGGGAAATCCATATTTTATTGACCTCGAGGTATTTATCCGTGAGGGGCTGCTGATGGAGTGGGAATGCCATAACTGTGACTGGGGCGGAAGTGAGAGCTATGTGGATTATGAAAAAATTTACAATAACCGTTTCCGTCTGCTCCGGATGGCATTTGAAAGATGGGATGCCGGCAGGGACGCAGAGTATCAGCGCTTTGTAGATAAGAATAATTTCTGGCTGGAAGATTACTGTCTATACATGGCCATTAAAAATGATCAGGGCGGCGCCGGATGGCTTGACTGGCCGGAAGCATTAAAGACCCGTGATCCGAAGGCAATAAAAGAAGCTTCAGAACGTCTGAATACAGAAGTGCGGTTTTACCGCTTCCAGCAGTACTGGTTCTTTAAACAGTGGTGCTGGCTTAAGACGTATGCCAACAACTGCGGCATTAAGATCATCGGAGATGTGCCGTTTTATGTGGCTTTTGACTGTGCCGATACCTGGGCGAATCCAGCCCTTTTCCAGTTTGATAAAGATATCAAGCCGAAGGCTGTTGCGGGATGTCCACCGGATGGTTTTTCTGCTACCGGACAGCTCTGGGGAAATCCTGTCTACGACTGGGATTATCACAAGAAGACGAACTACGCATGGTGGATCGAACGGATGCGCCATTGTATGGAACTCTATGATGTTGTGCGGATCGATCATTTCCGCGGGTTTGATGAATATTATGCCATTCCCTACGGCGACCCGACGGCGGAATTCGGCAAGTGGGAAAAGGGTCCCGGCCTGGAATTATTTGATGTTCTTCGGGAGAATATCCCGACGCTGGATGTCATCGCGGAGGACCTCGGTTACCTTACGGAGACGGTGCTTAAGCTTGTCAGGGATACCGGTTTTCCGGGTATGAAGGTGCTCCAGTTCGCTTTTGATGCCAGTCAGAACAGCACCTACCTGCCGCATAAGTATGATCACAACAGCATTGTTTATACGGGTACGCACGATAATGAGACCACCAGAGGCTGGTTTGAGCATTTATCGGATTATGACCGCAAGTTTATGCAGGCGTATACAAATTGTAAAGACAAACCCGTCGAAGAGTGTGTATGGAGCCTCATCCGTACAGCGATGGCCAGTGTATCCGATCTTGCGGTGATTCCGATCCAGGATTTCCTCTGTCTCGGCAATGAGGCGCGTATGAATGCACCCGCTACCTTCGGAAATAACTGGAAATGGCGTCTCACCAAAGGACAGCTGACAGAAGAAACGCTCGGCAGAATGCTTGCTCTTACAAGGCTTTACGGAAGAGCGACCCGCTGAATAAGAGAAACGTATGAACAGAATCTGGCTTTATCTTAAAGACTATAAAAAAGAAGCCATCCTGGCCCCGCTTTTTAAGATGCTGGAAGCATCTTTTGAACTCATTGTGCCCCTTGTGGTGGCGGGAATCGTGGACCGCGGCATTGCATTTCATGATGCTTCCTATGTGTATAAAATGGGACTTCTGATGGCCGCACTGGCTCTGATCGGTCTTACCTGTTCGTTGACAGCTCAGTATTTTTCGGCCAGGGCAGCCATGGGGTTCGGAACAGGCATGCGAAATGATATGTTTGAACATATCAACCGGCTCTCTTACCGAGAGATCGATCTGCTGGGAACGCCCACGCTGGTCAACCGCATGACCAGTGATATCAATCAGGTGCAGACGGGGGTAAACCTGATGCTGCGGCTGTTCCTGCGTTCTCCCTTTATCGTACTGGGAGCAGTCATCATGTCCTTCACCATCAGCCTGAAAGCAGCATGGATCTTTGTGGCTGCGGTACCGCTGATCTCTCTGGTCATTTACCTGATCATGCATGTGACAGTGCCAGTCTACAAAGCAGTGCAGACGAAACTGGACCATATTTCCCGGATGACCCGGGAAAATCACGTGGGTGCCAGAGTTGTACGGGCTTTTGGACGCCAGAAGAGGGAATTTGAAGAATTTACGGATATTAATGAAGATTATACAGAGACACAGATCCGGGCAGGGCGGATCTCTGCGCTTCTGAATCCGGCTACCTGTGTGATCATGAATTTTGCCATTATCCTGATTTTGTGGACGGGCGGGAAACAAGTCGATACGGGCGCCATTACGACCGGTCAGGTGGTCGCTCTGGTGAATTATATGAACCAGATCCTGATCGCGCTTGTCGCTCTTGCCAATCTGATCGTAGCCGTGACGAAAGCCGCCGCCTCGCTTGGCAGGATCAATGAAGTGTTTGATACGGTTCCCTCTTTATCCGACGATGGAAATCATACGCAGAAGACGATCGAGAATGCACCAAGAGTGGAGTTTAAAGATGTATCGTTTACCTATGCAGGTAGCAGGGACAGCGCGATTTCTCATGTGAGTTTTAAGGCCATGCCCGGGGAAACGATCGGCATCATCGGTGGTACGGGAAGCGGAAAGTCTTCTCTGATCAATCTGATACCGAGGTTTTATGATGTGGACAGCGGACAGGTCCTCGTGGACGGAGTTCCTGTAGAAAAATATCCTTTCAGCCAGCTGCGGGATGAGATCGGCATCGTTCCCCAAAGAGCTGTGCTGTTTGCGGGAACCATCCGGGCTAACATGCGCTGGGGCGATGAGAATGCTTCCGATGAAGAGATCCTGGCGGCTCTCCGGACTGCGCAGGCCATGGATTTTGTCGGGAAGCTGAAGGATGGACTGGATCATAAGATCAGCCAGGGAGGCACGAACCTTTCCGGCGGCCAGAGACAAAGACTGACGATCGCCAGAGCTCTGACCGGAAAAACGGATATTCTCATTCTGGACGACAGTGCTTCCGCCCTGGATTTTGCTACGGATGCGGCTCTTAGAAGATCGATCAAAAAAGATACATCCGGCATGACGGTATTTCTTGTATCGCAGAGAGCCTTCTCTATCAAGAATGCGGACCGTATTCTTGTACTGGACGACGGCGAGCTGGTCGGAAACGGCACGCACGAAGAGCTGATGCAAACCTGTCCTGTTTATAAAGAAATCTGCCTCTCGCAGCTTTCGGAACAGGAGGCAGCCGGATGAGAAATCACAGAAACACGATAAAACGTGTGCTCCAGTATATCAGGCCTTATACCGGACGGATTTTCTGCCTGCTGTTCCTGGCAGCCCTTACGGTAGTCTGTACCCTGTATACCCCCATCCTGATCGGAAAAGGCGTGGATACCATTGTCGGGATCGGGGATGTGGATTTTCCGGCTCTGGCCGGAATCCTTATTCGGCTGGGCGTTATCGTTCTAATGACAGCTGGCGCCCAGTGGCTCATGAATCTGTTTGTCAATAAGGTTACCTATCATATTGTCCGGGATATCCGGAAGGAAGCATTTGCCCATCTCCAGGAGGTACCCGTTTCCTATATGGATGCCCACCAGCCAGGGGATATCATCAGCCGCATCGTGACGGACGTCACTCAGTTTTCAGACGGCCTTCTGATGGGGTTTACCCAGTTGTTTACCGGCGTACTGACGATTCTTGGAACCATCGGGTTTATGTTGTCCATTGATATAAGGATCTCTCTTCTGGTCATCCTTCTTACACCGCTTTCTCTGTTTGTGGCGGGATTTATCGCAAGCCATACCTGGCAGATGTTTCAGGCCCAGTCGGAGAAGAGAGCAGAGATGACTTCCCTTGTAGAAGAGCTTGTGGGGAACGAGAAGATCGTCCAGGCTTTTTCGTATGAGGAGAGAGGAATCAAACGGTTTAAAAAAGTAAACGAAGAGCTGAGAGTCTGTGGCGTGAAGGCGCTGTTTTTCAGTGCCATGACGAATCCCGCCACCCGGTTTGTGAATAGTCTTGTCTATGCCGGGGTTGCCCTGACGGGAGCTTTTGCCGTCATCGGCGGACGCATGAGTGTAGGGCAGCTCACAAGCTTTTTAAACTATGCCAATCAGTATACCAAGCCTTTTAATGAGATCTCCGGCGTTGTAACAGAACTGGAGAATGCGTTGGCCTGTGCCGCGCGCCTGTTTGATTTTATGGACTCCCCTGCAGAAGAACCGGATGCTGCTGACGCGGTGGAACTGGCAGATGCGGATGGCAGTGTAAAAGTGGAACATGTCTCCTTTTCCTACCGCCCGAATGTGCCTCTTTTACAGGATATCTCGATCGATGTGAAACCTGGCCAGAGGATCGCCATTGTCGGACCTACCGGGTGTGGAAAGACAACGATGATCAATCTGCTGATGCGCTTCTACGATGTGAACGAGGGGAGGATCCTTGTCAGCGGAACGCCCGTCAGAGATATGACAAGAGACAGTCTTCGCCGGAATTTCGGGATGGTTCTCCAGGAAACCTGGCTCAAGGCGGCTACGATCCGTGAAAACATTGCCTATGGAAAACCGGATGCCACAGAGGAAGAGATCATAGAAGCGGCAAAGAAGGCACATGCCCACAGTTTTATCAGGCGAATGCCGGATGGATACGATACAATGATCGCCGAGGACGGCGGCAACATTTCCCAGGGGCAGAAACAGCTTCTGTGTATTGCCCGTGTCATGCTGACCTGTCCGGATATGCTCATCCTGGATGAGGCTACTTCTTCCATCGATACCAGAACGGAGATCCGTGTCCAGAAAGCATTTGAAGAACTGATGCAGGGCCGCACAAGTTTTATCGTCGCCCACCGTCTTTCTACGATTCAGGGGGCGGACAGGATTCTGGTTATGAAAGATGGAAACATCATCGAGCAGGGAAGGCATCAGGAACTGCTCGACCAGAAGGGCTTTTATGCGTCCTTGTATGAGAGTCAGTTTGCTGTTCAGGAATAGGGAGGAGCAGGATGGAAGAAAAGGAACTTCAAAATATGAATGATATATCAGAAAAAGCAGCGCTGGACGAGTCAGAGAATTCTGCTTCGGTTGGGTCCGTGAAGGCAGATCCGAATGGATCAGAGAATTCTGTGTCATATGAATCCGTGAAGGCAGATCCGAATGGATCAGAGAATTCTGCATCATATGAATCCATGAATACGGCTCCTGATGAGTCAGAAAACATGAGTGAAGAATCAGGAAAATCAGGCTTTAAAGCCTGGATGGACAGTCTGCCTGCAAGGTCCGTTTTTATAATGCTGCTTGCCGGCCTCTATCTTGTTTATACAGGATATTCTCTTCTGAAAAATATGATCAATGGAGTGGAAGGAGGTTCTCCGGTCTTTGTTGTCGCTGGTATTATCTTTATTCTGGCCGGCGGCTTTATGGCTTTTGTCGGAGGCAGAGGCTATATGATCGAAGAAAAAAGAAAACAAGCAGAGCGCAGAAAGCAGGCGGAAGAAGAGCAGAAAAATAAAAGATCCGGCACCCGTATGTCTATCGCAGAACGGGCGAGAATGACCGCTTCGGAAGAAGACGAGGATGATCCGGAAGAATAAATGTGGCTTTATATGGCCGATGATTCTAAGGCAGCACTGATTAATTCAGCGTTTTCCTAAAACAGAAAAGACAAAACAAAACCGGGCAGGAGAGAAGGCTGGTTCTTTCCTGTCCGGTTGTTGATCGTATGGATTGATGAGATTATGCGGCTTTAGCCTTCTTCTTTTTGTAATCCGGGTTATGGAGCACCGACCAGCAGAAAATCTGCACGATCAGAATTCCGAAAGCAGCTCCAATGCTGTCAATCCCCACATCCTTTAAGGACGGTCCCCGGTTCGCTACATAGGATTGATGATATTCATCCAGCCCGGCAAAGACTACAGAGAAAATGCCTGCCAGCAGGATCAGCCAGATCCCTCTTACCCCATAAACATAAAGAGGAAAGGAAATGGAAACTGCAAGCAGAAAGTATTCTGTCATATGAGCGGCTTTTCTTACATAATAATGGATGGCATTCGCTTCCTCGCTGAGCTGGACTTCTGATTTGCCAGTAGCAAGGATTTCATCTTTGATTTCTACGATCTTATAACTGATCTGATAACTGAGATGTCCAGACACCTCCCCTGTCTGGGCTGAAAATGAATAGATGATATACAGCATCAGGATCGCAGGAATAAAAGATAATGGTTTTAAAAGTGTAATTAAAATCTTCATGTCGATAATAATAACATGTTATTAAGAAAATGTAAACTGCAGGAATTATTGTTCAGGGAATTATAGTTCAGGGCACCATAGCAGGGGGTTCCGCTTTGGCCTGTTGACAGATAGAAAGAGAAAGGATCTGATAGATTTATGAATATGATCG
Source organism: uncultured Lachnospiraceae bacterium (assembly GCA_902782975.1). Lineage (GTDB taxonomy): Bacteria > Bacillota > Clostridia > Lachnospirales > Lachnospiraceae > Blautia_A. The sequence continues at coordinate 2,361 of CACZPF010000114.1, read as the reverse complement.
TTGCCGCAGATAAGAATTGGGGGATTGGAAAAGGGGGGAGTCTTCTTGTCAGTATTCCTGCGGATATGAAACTGTTTCGGTCACAGACAGAAGGCAAGGTCGTGGTGATGGGAAGAAGGACACTGGAGAGTCTTCCGGGCGGACTGCCGCTGAAAGGGAGAACCAATATTGTTCTTACATCAAATCCTTCTTATAAAGCACCCGGCGCTGTCATCTGCCATGATCAGGAAAGTCTTCTGAAAGAGATTAAAAAATACCCGCCGGAAGATGTTTATTGTATCGGCGGTGAAAGTCTTTACAGGATGCTGCTTCCTTACACAGATACCGTGCATGTCACCCGGATCGATTTTGCCTTTCAGGCAGACCGCTATTTTCCTGATCTTGACGGGCATCCGGATTTTATCATGACAGCAGAAAGTGAAGAGCATACCTATTTTGACCTTGAATATCAGTTCGTCAGATATGAGAGGAAAACACCTGCATGTGTTTAGCAAGTGCCGCATTCCACTATGAATGAAAAAGGGCTGGTGCATTCCCGGAACAGGATCTATCCGTATTCCAAAGAAAAGCACCAGCCCTCACTTTTTATTCGATTACCTGGATCCAGCCCTTGGGCGCTTCAAGGCGGCCCATCTGGATGCCGGTCAGTGTATCATATAGTTTTTTGGTCACAGGTCCCATCTCCGTCATGCCGCTGGGAAGGCAGATTTCTTTGCCGTGGTCTACGATCTTGCCGACAGGAGAGATGACAGCTGCTGTTCCGCACAGACCGCATTCTGCAAAGTCCTTGACCTCGTCAAGATAAATTTCACGTTCTTCGGCTTCGAGTCCCAGATATTCCTTGGCAACATAGATCAGGGAACGACGGGTGATGGAAGGAAGAATGCTGTCGGACTTCGGTGTTACGACTTTGCCGTCTTTTGTTACGAACAGGAAGTTCGCGCCGCCGGTCTCCTCTACCTTGGTGCGGGTGCCGGGATCGAGATACATGTTCTCATCAAATCCCTGTTTGTGGGCGTCCACGATCGCATGAAGGCTCATCGCGTAGTTCAGGCCAGCCTTGATATGGCCTGTACCGCGGGGCGCTGCACGGTCAAAATCGCTGACACGGATGGTCAGAGGCTTGACGCCGCCTTTAAAGTACGGGCCTACCGGCGTGGTCAGGATACGGAACTGGTAGTCGTCAGCCGGCTTTACACCGATCACAGGATTGTATCCGAACATGTACGGACGGATGTAGAGGGTCGCGCCGGAACCATAGGGCGGCACAAATGCCTCGTTGGCTTTTACCGTTTTAATGACAGCATCCAGAAAACGTTCTTTCGGGAAAACCGGCATTTCAAGACGGGCCGCAGAGTTTTCCATACGTTCTGCGTTTAAGTCCGGACGGAAGGTGACGATTCTGCCATCTTCGGTCGTATAGGCCTTGAGTCCTTCAAATACAGTCTGGGCATACTGAAGAACGCCTGCGCATTCACTCATGGTGATCATATCATCTGTGATGATCGCACCGTCATCCCAGGCACCGTCTTTAAAGTAAGACACATACCGATAGTCGGTCTTCACATAGCCGAACCCCAGGTTGCCCCAATCGATGTTCTTTTTTTCCATAATAATTGTCCTCCTTTGTTGATTATCGCTTCACCCCATTCTAAAACTTTTATAAAACATCTGCAATGGGTAATTTGATTTTTTCTGAACTATTGTTTTTTGAACCAGTTTTCGATATAATAAAAAGGTGTTGAAACCGAAAGAGTTTTATTGATTAAGAACTGCTTTCAGCAGATAAGAACTGCTTTCAGCAAAAAGGGACTGCTTTCAGCAGATAAGAGCTGTTTTCAGGAAAAAGGGACTGCTTTCAGCAGATAAGAACTGCTTTCAGAAAGAGGGGAATGATACCGGAATGGGCAGCAGTAATAAAAACGAGTTCGACGAGCTCGGTCAGCAGATTACTGAGATCATAGATAAAGCGGTCAGTTCACACAATTACCAGAAGCTGAACGAGACCATTAACCAGGCTGTATCCAGCGCACTTGACAGAGCGATCGACAACGGGAGCGATGCTCTTAAGGATGCTCTGAGGAACACGCTGGGCATCGGAATTGGGACCGACGCCTACAAGCGTTACCGGTATACGCCGCCGGAATCTTTTAGAAAAGAAAAAAAGGAAATTCAGCCGGAAGAAAAAAAGGTCGTACTCTATGCCAACACAAACGGCGAACAGGTGAAAGGTGCTTTTATGACGATCGTAGGCGGTGTCCTGGCGGTCGGCAACGGTCTGGCGCTTTTAGGCAGCGGTCTCTGGAGTTCGATCACCTCCGGCGGACTGGCAGGGGTCGGGAGTGTTGTTCTTTCCGCTCT
>CACZPF010000113.1 GCA_902782975.1 uncultured Lachnospiraceae bacterium | reverse complement strand
TAGGAACCGTCGTTATTCTGTTTAAGAAGGGAATCGAAAACCATGCGGTTGGTGGTGAGGCCGGGGCCTACTGCTGTATCATGGGGATCCAGTTTGATAATACCTTCTGTAAAGGCGATGGAGAAGGTTTTGCTGTGCTCAGCCATAACAGGTGCTGCAGCTGCAAGAGCAAGAGAAGCAGTGAGAGCTGCGGTTGTCAGAACAGAAACGATCTTTTTGCTGTTCATTCGAAAATTCCTCCTTTTAAAAATGGGATTTATGAAATTGGAACTGTGCTGCAGGAACGCTGTTGTTCCTGCCGATGAATCCACCTTAACGGATTTTCAGGCGGTTGTATATTGTCGGATTTTAAAAAATGCAAATATCTTTCAAAAAAATGGGGGATTTTGAACAGATTTTGAACTTTCAGAGGTGAATTTTAAAAAGAGTTCTGCTCTGTGCGATCGGATAGGGAAGCCTCCATCTTCTCTATCCGCGCGCAAGCCGCCGGTCACCTTCTGGTGACATCTTCCATTCGGCGGCTCTGTGCATAAAAAAGTCCCCGGATCTTTCCGGAGACTCTTTTGATCTCATCATTGAATGATAACCATTCAGTTTTTCAGAACCTTCTGTCCGATCACATAGATGACAGCGGCAACGACCATACCGTTGATGGAAGCGATCCCCCAGTGAAGAAGGTTCGCCACCACGGCTCCAGCCACGACACCTAAAACAGCAGACCAGTCCACTGTCTTAAGATTCCGGGAACCGTCCTTATAGTCCTCCATATGCATAAAGTATCCCAGGACCAGGATGATGCCGACCGGAGGAAGGGTACAATTGAGAATATTCAGAAAGCTTACAAAATTCCAGTACATCCACACGGCGCCAACGGTTCCGATCAGGCCGGAAAGAAGGACCATCGGCTTCTTCTCCTGATGGAAAATATTGGCAAGGCCGAGGCCTGCCGAATAAAGCGCATTGTCGTTGGTGGTCCAGATGTTAAGCCCCAGCACCAGAATGGCAAGATAGAAAAGGTTCAGGTTGATCATGACCTCAAAAATATCATTGCCCCCTACATAAATAGAAGAAACAGCGCCAAAGAAGAACATCAGTGAATTGCCGATAAAGAAGGCGATCACGGTCGTTATGACACCGTCTTTTGCATTCTTTGCAAATCGTGTAAAGTTCGGTGTCGCGGTACCGCCGGATACAAAGGATCCGATAACAAGGCCTGCACCGCCCACAATGGTAAGTGTCCCGCTGGATGCGGCAAACTGGTCGATTATCGTCCCGTCGCCTCTCTGTACAGCCATGATCATGGCTACTGTGCCAAGCACAGCTACCAGGGGAACTGCGATATAGCTGACGATCGTCAGGGACTTGATCCCGAAGTAAGCCGAAGCCGTCATACAGATCCCGGCTATGATGACCAGGATCCACTGCGCTGTCTTGCTGCCGCCCAGAAGTTCATTGGCTACCGGAATGGCAAACATGGCAAGGCCGACGCCAAACCATCCGATCTGGGTAAAACTGATCATGGCAGAGGGGAGGTAGGATCCCTTTGTGCCAAAAGCACGGCGCGCAAGAAGGTCAAGGCTGAAACCGGTTCTGGCACCTACATAGCCAAGAAGGCCGGTATATAATGCCAGAATGATCCCGCCGAGAATCAGAGATCCGACAAACCCGCCAAAATCCAGCCCTTCCGCAAGGGTCTGGCCGACCCACATGCTGGCCGAAAAAAATGTAAAGCCAAGCATGATCATAAACATAGTGAGAAAACTCCGCCGGGCAGACTGCGGTACGGAAGTTTCTGCAAAGTCGATATCTGTTTTCGTATTTGTTCTGCTGTTCATCCTGCTCTCTCCTCTTCCATAGGTTCTCATTACATATACACTGAAGCTTTTTTGTATATCAGAGAATATATTTTCTCAATGCGGTTTTGAATTCCCGGATCCGAAGTTCAGCGATCTCCTTCAGCGACACATCCTTCAGGCTTTCTATATATCCTTTTTCCTGCTTGTAAAGCCACTCTGTGACCTCCGGCTCCAGTTCCTGATAATGGTTTGCCCTCTTCCAGTCCTCATATCCGATCGGCGTCGGATAGCCCAGCTTTTCATCCAGCAGTTCTTTTTTGTCGATGCTGCCGGCTCTCGCGAGGATCCCTTCCCAGAACTCCAGAACCTCTTTCACATGCTCATGGATCTCATATCTTCTTGCGCCGCCGTCATAAATAATGCATTTTTCAAAAAGAGGATCCCGCATGGAAAGCGTTTCTCTCCTGAACTC
>CACZPF010000112.1 GCA_902782975.1 uncultured Lachnospiraceae bacterium | reverse complement strand
CCGCCCATCTTATCGATGAGCAGGACCTCGCATCCCCACTCGACAGCCCGGTTATAATAATAGGCAGCGATCTTTTTCATATAGGGACGGGCGGCTCTGTGCATCACCCACCAGTCAAAATAAAGTTCCTTCGGACGAAGCCGGTCGATGATCTCAACCGTACGGATCATAAAGTCCTCCAGAAATTCCGGTGTGGGGCAGGGCTCCGCCTCATTGTTCCAGCTGATCTCATTGTCCGGCACCGGCATGGACGGCCAGTACAGGTGGTCTCTCTGATCTGCCAGGCTGCGGACATCCGAATCAAATGCACGCCCGCCGGAAAGGAAAAACCAGTGCTCGATCCGGTGACTGGAAGCGCCGTTGATCATGCCTTCTTCCTGGACAGCTTCTGCAAGAAGAGCTCCTACATCCCGCTTCGGCCCCATCTCCGCCGCATTCCAGTGCGACAGTTCACTTTTATACATCTGAAAGCCGTCATGATGTTCTGCCACCGGCACCACATACCGGGCTCCTGCTTCTTTAAAGAGAGCAGCCCAGGCCTTCGGATCGAACTTTTCTGCTTTGAACTGAGGGATATAGTCCTTATATCCAAAAGATTTGTGAGGGCCATAGGTTTCTATATGATGTTTGTATTCATCTGACCCCTGTACATAAATACTCCTCGGATACCATTCATTGTTATAGGCTGGTACCGAATAGACTCCCCAGTGTATAAAAATACCGAACTTGGCGTCTTTAAACCACTGCGGCGTTTTGTGCTCCATCAGAGATTCCCAGGAATCCGTGTAGGGTCCCTTTGCGATCACTTCGTCGATCTGCTTCAGCCATTTTTCTGCGTCATAGGGATGCATGCGGTCTCCTCCTTTATCCTTTTGTCTGCTGCCTTATTCCTTCATGGAGAACACTTTCATGGCCTTCATGCAGTTTTTCTTCATGGCCGCCGTTCCCCAGCTTACGATGTCATGATACATGATGGGCGTATCTTTATCGCTCTCCACCAGAGAGTAACAATATTTATATTTCTTTCCGTCCTTCTCACAGGGGATGCAGCCCATCTGGAACTGGCTTTCCACACTGTGACCGCCAGCCATGGCCATATAGGTATAGTAATTGATCTTGCGGACACCGCATCGGATCACTTTACGGAAGTCCTCATCCGACACACCGCTGCCGCCATGCATGACGACAGGAATATTGGCCATCCTGCGGACATTTTCCACCACGGAAAAATCCAGCTTCGGCTCTGTCAGGTATACACCGTGAGTGGTCCCAAAGGAACAGGCAAGCGCATCGATCCCTGTCATCTCCACAAACTTTTTTGCCTGTACAGGATCGGTATAAACTTTGCTCGGATCCGATCCTGATGAAGTGCCGCTGCCGCTCTCCCGCCTTCCCATGCTGCCGATCTCTGCTTCCACCGAAGCGCCGTGCCTCTTTGCCATGGCCACCGCCATCTGGGTATTGGCTGCATTTTCATCAAAAGGAAGGGTGGACCCGTCGTACATGATCGATGTAAAGCCCATATTTAAAGCCCGGTACAGATAATCCAGGGTCTCCCCGTGATCCAGATGGACCGCCACCGGTACCGTAGAACGTTCCGCCATTTCTACCATGATCGGCCCGATCACTGAAAGGGGCATGATCTCCTCATGTGCCTGCGCCATCTGGATCACCACCGGCACATTCAGTTCCTCCGCTGCCCCGATGACCGCCATGATGGCCTCCAGGTTAGGTGTATTAAAAGATCCGACCGCACAATTGCGGGCTTCACACAAATTCAGAATTTCCTTTAACGTAACCAGCATGCTGATTTTTCCTCCTTAAATTCATAAGCGGTCCCCGGACAATTGCAAAATACGAAATTACCTGATCAGTAAACCCTCCTGCAATAGTAACTATTCACGGTATGTGCTTAAAATTTATAATTCATATTAGCATAGATTTCTCATATATGATAGAATAAAACATCCGGAAAACTTTGCATTTGTCCGGAAGTCAGATTTCTGTAAAACTGTTTTTCCGTCCATCCATGCATTCAGCAGAGTAAATACACAGATAAAGGAATCCTCTCATGATCGTTAATTTTGATATGCACGAGCTTTCACGCCTTCTGCGTGATTTTTATAATGT
>CACZPF010000111.1 GCA_902782975.1 uncultured Lachnospiraceae bacterium | reverse complement strand
AATAATCAGATTGAGCAGCTGAAGAATGCCGGCATCCATGATGCTGATAATTGCACAGAGGATGGCGGTAACAACAACGACAACGATTGTCTGTTTGACAAGCGTGTCTCTGTCTGTCCAGACGATTTTGTTGAATTCAGCCTTCAGCCCGTCAAACCAGCTTTTCTGGTTTTTTTCAGCAGCTTTGTCCTTTGCCATTTTGTTTACCTCACTAGACTGTTACTTTGTCTCCTTGTGCATGGTATGCGTACGGCAGAATTTACAATATTTCTTGGTTTCCATACGTTCCGGATGGTTCTTTTTTTCCTTCGTCATATTGTAATTTCGCTGTTTGCACTCCGTACATGCTAACGTTATCCTTACGCGCACGACTTCCACCTCCTGTGATATTTGTCACCTGTGGTCTTCTGTCTATCCCCGAAAACAGTGAGAGTGGCGTCCCACTCAGCCGGAAGGCCGGCATTTTCAGGCATAAAAAAAAGACCTAACTTCCATGTCGCAACAGCAGTTTAACATATAGGAGCGGATGCGTCAAGTCTTTTTCCCTTGTCAACGTTTTAAATTTAACCATAAATTTGACAGTTCCATAGCTCAATGATATACTTTATCAGGCAAATTTGAATACTGCCGGCACTTCTTCTGCTCCCGCCGGTTAAGCTCTTTTCACTCCTGCTTTCCATCCTGAGGTGTCCAAATGCAAATTAATTACAAAGAACAGATCATCATGAAGATCATTCGTACAATGATCGTTCTGGTCATTCTGGGTTTAACCTTTATGAATCTTCCTATTATTAAGGAAGAAATTCTTCTAAATAAGGAAGCTCTTTTAAATCAGGAAACTCTTTCTTCCTCCGGGTCATTTAACAGACTCCCCTGGTTTCTGCCGGTTTTGTTTATCATCACAGCCTGTCTTGCAGCGCTTCTTCTCAACTGGACAGATATCCCGTTTCTGCAACGGTTTCCGTTCGGATGGTATGTTACTCTGCCGGCTGCCGCATGGGTCTGTCTTGTCATCATCGAAACGTTAGCCTGCGGAAATATTCAAATGCTGCTTCCCAAGGCATGTGCGGTAAACTATCTTCTCATCCTTGGTCTGATGCTTCTGCCGGCTGCTCTCTTTCACTGGTCCACACTTGGTGCCAGGATCGTACTGGTTTTCCTTACATTTTTATCTGTTATTAATCACTATACGATCAAGTTCCGCGGTACCCTGATCCTGCCCTCTGATATTTTCTCCATCCGGACTGCCGCGAACGTTGCAGGGAACTATCAGATCGTCCCGGACCTGGCCCTGCTGGAAGCCATGACTGCCTGTATACTGACCATTGTTCTTCTTAAAAAGACCGAACCGACAGTACATTCTGCCGTTCCCGGAAAAGTCAGACGGCCGGACACACGCTCCGGTCTTAATAAGAAAGAACGGCCGTTCAATCACGCTGTTCTAAAAGTGACCGGTGCGGCTGCCGGCGTCATTTCTTTGCTTCCTGCAGTGATCCTGTCCCTCAACACCGTTCTCGCGGAGGAGCAGGGCATCTTTATTATGCAGTATACACAGACAGAACGCAGTCACGAAATAGGCTTCCTTCTGAATCTGTGTGAAAATTTCCGGTATTTTTTTATCGCCAGGCCCAAAGGCTACAGTACAGCTGCCGCGGAAGCATTGCTGACGGATGCACAGAATGCCGCTGACAGATCTTCCGAAAGCACCGCTTTGGAGAAAGCCGACAGAATTTTTATTATCATGAATGAATCCATGGCCGATCTTCGAATGCTGGGTGAATTTGAAGCAGACGGCGAATATCTTTCCAATTTCTACAGAATTGGAAGGGAGCAAGGCAGCAAGATCGGAAAATGTGTTGTGTCTGTGATCGGCGGGGGAACCAGCTGTACAGAATTTGAAACACTTACCGGCTGTACAATGCAGTTTCTCGGTTCCGGTAATGCTCCTTACCAGCAATATATCACGTACAAAACCGATTCTCTGGCGAGCATTGCTTCTTCTCTTGGATACAATGCCCTGGCGGTACACTCTGGAGATCCCAAAAACTGGTACAGAGACACGGCATATCCTCTCCTTGGATTTGACCGGTTTATCAGTGACAAGAGTGCGGATTTTCTAAATTCCACCTTCTGCCGCTCTCAGATCGACGACCAGTCTCTGATGAATGAAATAATCCGTCTGGACAGCCAGGAGCCGGATCCTCTGTTTATCTTTGCCCTGACCATCCAATGTCACGGCAGCTATCAAGATGGGAATTATGAATCGACCATCCATCTTACGTCTCCGGATGAGAGTTATCCGGACGTGGAACAGTACCTGTCACTCTTAAGAGAATCCGATGCCGCTTTTGGATCTCTCATCGAGAGTCTTTCCGGTTCCGATAAAAAAACAATCGTCCTGATGTACGGCGACCATCTTCCCGGTCTGAATGATTATTTCATCGACGGATTAATCAATCAGGAAGAAAAGACTGATGAAGAAAAAGTTCTTCAGATGCATGAGACGCCTTTTATTTTCTGGTCCAATTACGGGGTGGATTTCAGCGACATTCCCGATGAACTCAGCGCAAATTATCTGGGAACTTATACGTTGAAAAAGGCAGGTATCCCATTGGATCCGTTCCATAACTTTTTATACCAGTTATCAAAAGACTACCCGGTAATCTCCCGGTCATCGATCAAAGACGCCCAGGGACAATTCTATTATTATACACCGGATTCCCCATGTTATGAACGGCTGCACTCCTATGAGATCCTTCAGTATTATCAGCTAAAAAATAGATGAACGAAAACGCCAAAACTGCCGGTCACTTTCAAGTGACCGGCAGTTATCATATAGATTTTTCAATGTCAGGTCTTTTCATTGATTTATTACTTCATCTTCTTCAAAATAATTT
>CACZPF010000110.1 GCA_902782975.1 uncultured Lachnospiraceae bacterium | reverse complement strand
GATAAAGCAGCAGATAAAGCAGCAGATAAAGCAGCAGATAAAGCAGCAGATAAAGCAGCAGATAAAGCAGCAGATAAAGCAGATAATACGGCTTCAGCTGAGACATATGAAATACAAGAAAATGCAGCGACGGAAATTCAACCGGATCTGCCTGCATCTGAAGAATAACTCTGAGGGAGTTTATAGATATGAAAACATCGGATTTTTACTACGATCTTCCAAAAGAACTGATCGCACAGGATCCTCTGCCGGACAGGAGTTCATCAAGGCTTCTGCACCTGTCACTTGCCGATGGCAGCATAGAGCACAGACACTTTACCGATATTCTGGATTACTTGAAAGAAGGCGACTGTCTGGTCATCAACGACACAAAAGTTATCCCGGCAAGACTTTATGGACATCGCTCTATGACGGGCGGAATCGTCGAAATTCTGCTCCTCAAACGTAAAACGCAGGATGTATGGGAATGCCTCGTAAAACCCGGAAAAAAAGCTCGCACAGGCTCTGTCATCGAATTTGGCGAAGAAGGCCTGCTGACAGGCATGATCACAGACGTCCTGGAGGATGGCAACCGTCTCATCAAGTTTTCATATGAGGGAATCTTCGAAGAAATCCTGGACAAACTTGGAGAGATGCCTCTTCCTCCCTATATAACCCATAAACTGAAAGACAAAAACCGCTATCAGACAGTCTATGCGAAGAATGAAGGATCCGCAGCAGCTCCAACAGCAGGCCTGCATTTTACAAAAGAACTTCTTGAACAGGTAAAAGAAAAAGGAGTCAACATAGCCCATGTGACCCTGCATGTCGGCCTCGGAACCTTCCGCCCGGTCAAAGTGGAATCGGTAGAAGAACACCATATGCATTCGGAATTCTATGTGGTAGAAGAAGACCAGGCCGAACTGATCAACCGGACCAGAAAAAATGGCGGCAGAATCATTTCTGTCGGAACAACCAGCTGCCGGACCCTGGAATCCGCCAGCACAGAAGACGGCATTCTGAAGAGCGGCAGCGGCTGGACAGATATCTTTATCTATCCCGGGTACAAATTCAAAATGATCGACGGACTGATCACAAACTTTCACCTGCCCGAATCCACTCTTCTCATGCTGGTCAGTGCCCTGGCCGGGAAAGAAAACATCATGCGCGCCTACGAAGAAGCCGTCCAGGAGCGGTATCGGTTTTTCTCCTTCGGAGATGCGATGCTGATCCTGTAGGATATCTTCAAAGAATCTATTTAGAATCAAAACTGATTTACAAATGCCCCGGCAGGATAAGCCGGGGCATTTAACGTTATTCTGGACATCTTCCGGCCCATCTGCCTCTTTGCTGTTCCCTACTGTCCCGGATTATGTCGGAAATTGCTATAAATGAAATCAGTTTTTCGATATGAACTGACTTTATGACAGTCTATAATGGAATCAGCAGCGAACAATATGTACATATTTAACAAGGAGGAAAAATATGAACAGAAGATCTATTTGGAAGACAGCAGGACTTGGCGCAGCAGCTCTTGGACTCCTCATGGGAACGGCGGCAGGTGTTCATGCCGAAGGTGCATCGGACTGGCCGACTGTCAAGGTAGAAGTACTTTCCTTTACGACTGCTGAGCTTGCGGCAGAAGAATCCGTAGAAAACGCATTAAACGAATACCTTGTATCGATCGATGCGGGCGTTCAGGTGGATATTCTTCCCCTTACCTTTGGTGATCGTCCCACACAGCTGACATTGCTTCTGTCCTCTCAGGAAGATCCGCTGGATCTCTTCTGCTGGAGATTTTATTCCAGTGTCAGCGCACTGGCGAAGAATGGGCAGGCGATCTCTCTGGATGAATATAAGGAAGCTTACCCGGAACTCTGGGAAATCTTCCCGGAAGATGTCTATAAGACCTGTCAGGTGAAGGGAGAACAGTATGCACTTCCCGGAGCTGATTCCTTTGGCAATATGCCGACCTATATCATGAAGAAGGACATAGCAGAAGAAATCGGAGTAATGGACCTTGCGGACCAGAAGATCACCATGGATCAGCTGGAAGAGATCCTTGCCAAAGCAGAAGAAGCACATCCGGAGCTCTGCTGGTTTACAACGGTTGACCAGGTAACCGTTCACGGCATTGACAACCTTGGCAATGATAACTGGCTCGGCGCTCTGATGAACAGAGGCGTTGGCGAGACAGAAATCGTCGATTATTATGAGACTGAGGAATTTTTAAACTACTGCAAAAAGATGCAGGAATGGAGCGAAAAAGGCTACTTTGTCAATGATCCTCTGAATGCAGACCTTACTGATCTTCTGGGGCAGGGACTAGCCGGCGGCGGCTTTGTAGACGGCTATTCTGTACGTTATGTGCACTCTCTGATGGAAGCACAGCAGGACTGCGAGATGGCTGTTTTCCAGCTTGGCGATTTTGTCGGTACCAATGCAGGGGTTTATAACGGCTGGTGTATTTCTTCTAACTGCAAAAATCCCGACCAGGCAATGAAACTCCTCAGCCTGATGTATACCGACCCGACTGTATGCAACTTCTTCACCCTTGGTGTAGAAGGCGAAACCTACGCGATCAAGGAAAACGGGACAGCTACCTATCCTGAAGGAGTAACCTACGATACAGTAGGCTGGAACGTGATCGCCCCCTGGTTTTATCCGAACGACTGCATCTCCATCCCCTTCGATACGGATGAAGTAGACTATTATACCAACATCATGGCCTGCTGGGATAACCCGGATGCAGAATACTCCACTGCGATGGGCTTTACCTTCGATGATACCGAAGTGGCAGATCAGATGAAAGACTGTACCGAATCTGTCAATGCGTTCAGAACTGCACTTCTGTTCGGCGAAGTATCGGATGTAGAAGAGGAAGTGACAAGCTTTATTGATGATCTGAAATCCTGCGGGATCGACGACGTCATTGCAGAAGAACAGAGGCAGTTTGAGGAATTCCTTGCAAATAAATAAATCAGAACAAAAAGATGACAGAATCAGGAAACGTAATGCCTTGATTTAGTCTGGATTCCAGGAAAACAGCATGTCTGCACCGGCTTTTTAAGGCTGCGTGCAGACATGCCGCTTTATAGGCCATGAAAGGGTAAGAGATGAGAAAAGAAAACCTGGATATACTTTTAAATGATTTTCTTCATTCGAAAGGCGGACCGGCAGGAATGGCCTGCCTGTGCGCAAAGAATTATAAAACAATTTATGCAGCCTACCTCGGTTATGCTAATGAAGAGCAGAAGATCCCGGTTGACGGAAAAACCAGATTCCGGATTTTTTCTATGACAAAGCTCATCACTTGTACGGCAGCTCTGATGCTTTTTGAACGTGGTAAATTTGCTTTGAGTGACCCGCTTTCCATGTATTTCCCGGAATACAAAAATCCTCTGATCTATGTCAAAGATAAGGAAGGATACCATACCGAAAAATCCGAAAAGGAAATCACGATCAAGGACTGCTTCACCATGACATGCGGCCTTCCATACGATATCAACGAGGAAGATGTTTCCGCATTAATGCGAAAACGTGAAGAAGTATTGATAAAAGAGCATGGAAAGAATTATGATATAGTCAGTGAAGTTCGTGCCATGGCACAAATACCACTGATGTTTACGCCGGGAAGCCATTACTATTATGGATACGGCCATGATATTTTAGCGGCACTGATCCAGCTTCTGTCAGGAGAACGTACATCTGACTTTATCCAAAAAGAAATCTTCGATCCCGTTGGAATGACAGACACAGCCTACCGTTACCGTTCGGAGGAAGACAGAAAGCATATGTGCACACCTTACGAAACCGATGAACAGGGCAGAAGGCATCCGATACCAGGTGCAAGAGATGCCTGGCATGAGATGGATGCGAATTATGATATGGGCGGCGCTGGTCTATTCAGCACGGCGCCGGACTATCTGAAGTTCACGCAGGTGCTGGCAAACGGAGGGAAAACAGAAGAAGGACAGCAACTGATCGGGCGGCATACGATCGACCTGATGAGAACGAACCAGCTTCAGGGTGCAGCACTGCAGGATTTCCAGAATTCCGGAAAACACGAGTCCTATGGATATGGACTGGGTGTCAGAACAAGGATCCCGGGAATCGGCGATCTCAGCGCACCGGTTGGTGAATTCGGCTGGGGCGGATTTCTTGGAAGCTATAACAGTATCGACCCTTCCAGCGGATTTTCCTGCGTCTACATGCATCAGCTGATGCCGGATCTGAATGACTACTGGCATCCCAGACTCAATGCAGCCATCTATGGAATGCTTGCAGATGATTAATTCCTGTAAATGTAAATGTAATGAATGCCGGAGGAGATCCAGGATGAAAAAGATAATTAACAGGTCCTGTCTGCCGGAAGTAGCAGCGACCGAAAACAAAAGACAGATAGACAGAACCTCCCCTGAACTGTTATTTATGGAAGCAGTATTGGCAGGGGATAAGGAAAAAGCAGCCGGCTTTTTTGAGCAGGAGAAGCTGTTTGGCGGACAACCGGCGGTAGATGCTCCGTTTGGACGATTTGAAGGGAAAAAGAATATAGAAAAGTTTGCAGGAGAATTTCTTAGTGTATTTCAGGCACAACAGGCAAACATGACTCCGATCGTACAGACACGGGCAAATGGCCGTTCTATTTCAGAAGTTGTCATCGATTTCGAGAAAGAAGGTGCAGTCCATCAGACTGCAATGTTTATTGTCGGCGAATTAAGAACGCGTACCAAATTGGAAGAAGTGCGTCTCTACTGCCATTTCACCCACATTCCGGGAGCAACTGGCTACCGCAGGCCCATATTCTGCTCGGCACATCTGGAAGCAGGAGACCCTGGCCTGTTGACAGGTGCAGTTCGCGAATACTATGAAGCACTTCACCATATGCCTGCAGTGGACCTGGTACGGATTCTTAAAACAATGCAGCCAGGCTGTAAATTTGGCGGGTATGAACCTGTTGGAAGACAGGAATATGTTGCCACAAATCATTCGGATCTTAAGAAGACCTATGAATTTATGGCGACCTACATACCAAGATGGGTATCCATGCGCTACGAGACGATTACAGACGATGGAATCAACTGTGTCATCGAATGGCAGCATATCGTATCAGATGACGGCAGGAAAGAAGGCGAAAGAGTAGCCCTGGCAGGTATATCTTCTTACGAAAGAGGAGAGGACGGGCTGCTATGCTCTATCCGCATCAGTGACTATGCAGGATATGAGAGACAGATCGACTGGAACATTGCCGGTATAACAAAGGAAGAAGCCTTTTCCATCAATGCCGTTTCGGTCATGCCCGGAACCGTAGGCAGAAAGAAATTGTAGAAACATGCCGGCCAGGCAGTGAAGACAGGAAAGATGAGCATGGGTAAAAAAGATGAGAAATGTGCGCTCTCTGAGAATATATATCGGAATATACCAGTCGCTGTTGATCCTGCTGTTTGCAGGTCTTATTGTTATGTCTACATTCAGCTATGGCAGAAAGGTTCGGAAAGACTACATTGAAAACAGTCGTTCCATTCTTTCTTCGCAGAAGGAACGATTGTCTGTCGACCTGGATGGTATGGGCAAATCTGTAGACACCGTCTTTGCAAACAGTATTCACTACAGGAATCTGGTGACACCTTCCAGAGGAGAATATTCCTGGTATAAAGCACTGTATGGCCTGAAAGACAGTCTGAAGGTAAAGGCAGAGTCCATAGACTTTACCGGAGGAATGTTTTACTATTCAGCTTCCAAAGATTCTCTGTGTACGCTTTTAAGCGGCGAAACGGACAGCGGCTCTTACAATCGTATGCGGGAAGCATTCAGACATTATCTGAATCAGACATCTGATAATATGCGGGGCAGCGGCCATTTTCTCTACGAAGGAGAATCATGGTATGCTGCCTGGATATATCAGAAAGGGCACTATCTTGGATATCTGGTAAATCTGAGCAGATATTTTAAACCTTCAGACAATGAAATGTACATTCTGGCAGATAATAATGATCAGATTATAACAGTAAGCAGCGGCAGGAAAATCCTTACAGAAGAACAGATACAGGAGATTGGTCTGAATTCTGCAGAAGACAGTATATCCATGATCCATGGTTATTCTGTCGGAAGCAGACATGTGCCTGTATTGAATATGAATCTTATACTTGTAAGAGATCCTGGCAATCTGTTCCAGTTCTGGAACTGGCCGGATTTCTGGCTGGTCCTTTTTCTGGTTCCCGCAGTGGGTGTCATATGGCTGTTCCTGTTATACAAACTTCTCAGGCAGATTCTGGTACAGCCGGTCCTTCACATCATGGAGCACCTGGCCCGTATCCGTGAAGACGGACGGCAGCAGGACAATTCTGAAATAAGCTCGTACTGCTCAAAAGATCATTATGAAATCTCTGAACATTCAAAAACGCAGGTGATAGAATTTCGGGAGATCAACCGTCAGATCGATGAGCTTCTGACGCAGATCCAGACACTGGAGGAAGAAAAGTATCTGGAAAAGCTGCGGGTGAACAGTGCCCTTCTTCAGTACTATCAGCTTCAGGTGAATCCGCATTTCTTTATCAACTGTCTCAATAACATCCGGTCTCTTCTGGAAACGAATTCCAGAAATGCAGCGGACGAAATGATCCATGCATTATCTTCCCATTTCAGATATGTATTTCAGGATAATCATCATATCGTGACGGTACAAGAGGAAATCAGAGAGATTCAGGAATATACCAGTATTTATTCGATCAAGGGAAATTTTCCGATTCTTCTTGATATAAAAGCCGATGAAGATACGATGAAAGTTGAAATTCCCGTGCTGACGATGCAGACTTTTGTAGAAAATTCGATTCGTTATGCCATTAAAGAAGGCGGCGTACTGAAGATTCAGATCCGCTGTGAGTTCACACAGAATGACAACGAAAGAAAAGGTCTCAGGATCTATATCACGGACAACGGGAAAGGCTATACACCGGATATCCTGGAAAAATGCAATGCTCCGATCACAGAATATACGTATCCATCCGATCATGTGGGGATCCTGAATCTGAGATACCGGTTAAAACTATTCTATGAAGAGCGGGCGGAAGTATACTTTTTCAACGTACCGTACGGCGGTGCTGCCGTTGAGATGGTCCTGTGGGAAAAGGATCCGGAGGAGAACGGCTTATGAATGTGTTGATTATAGACGATGAACCACTGGTTCTGCAAACGGTATATCGCGAGATGATGGATATCGGGATCCCGTTTTCCTGTGTTGATACCGCACAAAGTGCTGCCAAAGCCAGGGAAATGATCCGGGAAACCCATTACGATATCTTTCTTTGTGATATTCAGATGCCTGAGGAAAATGGTATTTCCTTTGCAAAGTGGGTACTTAAAGAAGATGCCGACGCTGTATTCATTTTCCTGACAGCACATGCTGATTATCAGTACATGAAAGAGGCCATTTCCCTTCGCTCTTTTGACTATATTCTGCAGCCGGTACGAAAAGAAGAACTGAAGAATGTGATGGAACGTGCTCGGGCTCAGATTACTGTCATGAAAAAGAACAGGGAATTATTATCGATCGGCAGTTTTTTTTCTAAAAGGGAAAGAGACCTGCTGATCGAAAAGTCCTGGCAGTACCTGTCCGGCGAAATATCCGACGACTCATACTTAAAGCGCCTGATCAGCGATGAGACAGGCAGTCCGGACGTGCAGGATAAAAACCTCCTGAATACACCGGAGAATTTAAATTATGTTCCGTTTCTTCTGGAAACAATAAAAACGATCGGCCAGGAACCCGGGATGGAAGAAGAAATACAGCGCAGCATGCGGCAGAATCTGATCGATGAGATT